>JADJYQ010000006.1:300000-466099 GCA_016719615.1 Saprospiraceae bacterium | reverse complement strand
TGAAAATCGCTGCCTTTTCCCTGCACAAAATCAAATTTGAACGTACTGTTTACATTGATGATTCCCAATTGGGTCAGATTGCCTGTGCCCTCCATAGTGATCATAGCTGATAAAGGCATTGTACCGGAAGAATCTAACGTCAATGGGATAAAACTTTTTCGTACATAAGTCATCGTTCCGGTTGCATCTGCATTCTCCACACTTAATTCATCATCATCACTGCAGGAAATAAATCCGAGGCAGCTACACAGAAAAAGAAGATTTAAGGTGGTTTTCATAATTTTTACTTTTATTGTTTTAGTTAAGAATTCAAGTTCTCCGCATCATATACTTGAGCCTTGCTCCAGTTTTGGAGTCCTTCTATCCCTTATTGTTACCGGAAAGGAAAATGTAAAGAATTTCAAAATAATTTGTTTCCATGACTATGGTTCTGTTCAAGTCTCTTACTCGGTTGCCTGAATAGATATAAGAAAAGTATTTATCTGTTAACAAATGATTGATTTACATTTTGAAGCTTCCATGACAATAACTAATATTGTATGTTTGCATGGACCTTAATACTTGGACCTATGGAGGAGGTAAAGAAGAATCCTTTACACTGGATTTTTCCGTGCAGATTGTATCAAACAGATGAAAAACTGTTCATTGGCCTGGCCAGGGAAGAGACCCAGGCTATACAGTGTCTGTTGCAAAATGTTGAAAGTTCTGTATCTAAAATGATGAAACAATTAGAGCTCCGGGATGAATTATTAAATGAAATCCTACACGATGGCATGCTCATTTTGTTGAATAAAATAAAATCGGACCAATTTCAAACGGAGCGGTCATCGCCAAAAACCTACTTAATCTCGATTTGCAAGAACTTATGCCTGAATGCATCAAGGCTCAAACATCATCTGCTCACAGATCCTTTAGACGAGCAACTGCATGAGTATCCTACACTGGAAGATGCTGACCTGGGCATTGGTGATAAACTGAAACTATTGAAAAGGATGCTCGAAGAGCTTGGCTCTCCCTGCAAAGAGCTCATTTATCTCAAATATATTTCCGAACTTTCAGATGAAGAACAAATAAAGGAAAACAGGACAAGCTATAAAAATGCAGATTCGTTGAGGGTAAGCCGCAGTCAGTGTATGAAAAAACTGTTGGCTTTATCAAACAAATATAAATCCAGTTATGCGCAACTTTGACATTGAAAAATATATAAACGGCGAAATGACGGAAGAGGAACTGGAAGCCTTCGATCGTCAGTTGAAACTCGACCCGGATCTACAGGCTGAAGTCCATCAAACCAGAGAATTGATAAAAGATCTTCGTCGGATAGGTCTTTCAGAAAAAATACAACAAGCACAACAAAACAACAGACGATTAAAATGGATTAAATGGATTGCTATTGCGGGACTGATCAGTGTGGGTATCCTCTATTTTAGCACAATAAACTTTACTTCGGATTCAGGCCTCCATCCGGCAAAAACCATCCTAATTCCTGAGCAGGTGGACAAAATTCTTTTGCCGGAGGACAGCCTTCAAAACAATTCAAAACAACCTATCCGAGATAGTTTGCCAAAGCAGCAAGAAACACTTCCAAAAGAAACGCCCATCTTTGCATGGCAAGATCCCGGTTCTGCCCGAGAAATGGCCGATTTTTATTTTTCTACTCCCGAAGATTTTTCTTATGTCAGAGGCGGTTCAACGGAAAGTTTACTGGACTCTGCAAAAATGGAATTTAATTTAGAAGCCTATTCTAAAGCATTGGATTATCTTCATAAACTAACTAACGTTAGTTTTGAAAAACCCTATTTTCAGGCCATTTGTTATTTCAGACTCGGTAAATATACCGATGCCGGAAATTTATTTAAATTGTCCCTCAGCCAAAGTCCGGACCCTCAAAAAACTATGGATATAGAATGGTACTCCTTTTTAAATGCACTGGCCTGTGGGAAACCCTGCAATAAAGAATTTACAAGGCTATCACAATCCATTCAAAAAGACGAAGCATCTTTACTTAAAGCAGGTCAAATTGATTTTAAAAAAGAAGATCAAAATAGTCCCGCCAATTAGCCATAAATAACCGTAATAAAAATCGAAAATATTTAAAACTTTCGGTTCTTATGTTTTATTCTAACAATAACTGATGAAGCCGCCAGCCTGTCGGCATGCTGACGAAAATCAAAGTGAGAATGAGCGCGGAGAATGAGAAAACTCATTCCACCAACACAAATCCCGCCCAGGCATAAGGATTGATAAAACGCTCCCGCATTTCTTTCTGCGTCATCCTGAATGCTTCAGGTATGCTTTTCTTTTTCGTCAGCCAGTTCTTATAAAAACTTACCATGAATTCTTTGGTCTCGCGATCCGGAACCTGCCACAAACTCATCATCAAATATTTTGCTCCAGCTATTTTAAATGCGCGTTGCAATCCATAAACGCCTTCGTTGCCTTTGATATCGCCTAATCCGGTTTCACAGGCTGATAATACGACGAGTTCGGTATTGGATAAATTCATTTGACTGATTTCGTAAGCTGTTAGCACACCATCCTCCCGACCTTCCAGCGTCTGTTGTCCTTTCCACCCGGCATTTCCGCCAGCTAAGATAAGGCCCGAACGGAGCATGGGATGTTCTGAGATTTTAAAAACGGGTTCTTCACCGGAAACAGCCAACTGTGAATTATCAACTTCCTTGTTCGGATCTGGAAAAAAATATCCATGTGTCGCAATATGCAAAATCCTGGGAGAGCTTTTCAAATTCTCTATCTTCTTAAATGCATCCTCTGTAGCAGATTTTCCAGTTATTAACTTTACATGTATGGAGCTGCTTTCTAATAAATTACCGATAGCTGAAATCTCTTTGATTGTCCATGGTAACATTTTCCAATAATCGTTAGGTAAAGTATTATCATTAGACTGATTGTCGACTCCATCGTGACTCCTTGTTGATACTAGCGAAAATGTATCAAGATCTGTTGAATCCTGGGAATAATGTATTCCTCCAAATAAAATGGCATTATTATTTTGTGGTAAATAACTCTGGCTTTGAAACAGTTGCTTACTACTTGACAACGAAACAATTTGTATCTTCTCCCCTAATGTTTGATTACCTGTTAAAGGTATAGCACTTAAATTAACTCTATGCATAATGCCTGATGCCGAATAATAGATTTTTTTAATTCCCTCCATATATTGCGACATAGGTTTCCAGATCAGTTTCAATAAAGCATTATTTATATTTTCGTCTTTTTGATCACTTGAAATTGAATACATATCTCTATAAAATTTCTGCCCGGATACCCTTCCAACTGGATCATTGAGTACTGAATCCAAAGAACGCTCACTACACAAATAAACAAAAACTGGTTTTGCCCAACCACCCCTCAATAATAGAACCGAATATACTTTTTCCTTGAGGCTATCTATTTCATTCCGATTAAAATCCAGAAATTCTACGACAACTTCATCTTTTCCAATTTTGCCTAAAATATCTTGATAATTCACAATTTGATCAAGTTGTAAAAATCCATGCTGATCTCTAATTAATTTCTTCTCAATTTCATTGGCTTTATCCTCCAATGTATCAATTTTATTTTGATTTCTTTTTGCCAATGTATATTCAATAGATAATTGGCGCTTATAACCTTTCAATCGCAAATAGTCTTCAGCGATATGTCCAGATTTTTTTGCCAATGAATTAATTTTTGAAGCAGAATTCAATGCAAAAGCCCTTTGAAAAAGGATATTATCAAAAAGTAATGTGAGCATCTCATTAGATATATCCTCCTGTTTCTTTTCCACTCGGTTTAGATATGCACTTACTAAGAAATCTGAACTGTGTTTAAAAGAATTCATATACATAACAAGTTCCCTTTCAGACAAAAACGTCAAGCCATGTCGAAGTCGTTCCTTTTCTAACTCAAAAAACACTTGAAATAGGGGTTCTGAACGCTTAAATAAGCCCTTCATTTCATAAAACTTTGCCATATTTAACAAATTCTCCCGATACACAACATCATTTTTAACATGTTGCTTTTCCAGTAATTTATTTGCTTGATTAAATAATGAATCGGCAATCACATCCAAATTCATTTTAACATATAAAGTAGCCAGGTTTTTCAGACTTCTCGCGTAATCTCTACTTTCAACCCCTAATAAAGTTTGAATAATTCGTTTAGATACCATAAAATAGGATTCGCTTAAATCGTATCTCCCTGTGGTTTTATATAAAATAGCTAGATTTTCTAAATATGCAACACTCTTCAAATTCTCACTGCCGTATAATTCCTCATTGATTTGCAGTGCTTCCTTGTAATATATTTCTGCCTTCTCAAATTCTGAATTATAGAAATAGAGTATTGCAAGATTTGCTATATTTGAAACAAATCCATCATGGTTTCTACCGAATTTACTTTCATTAATCTCTTTTGCTTCAAGATATAGTGCTTCCGCTTTTTTATAATTACCCAATCCCAGATACAATCCTGCTAAATTATTTAACCCTAATGCATAACTTTCGATATCTTTTTCTTGCATTTCTTCTTTTTTTACAATCATCTCACGCTGGTAAGTTTCTGATATCTCAAACTCCCCAATCTTAAAATATATGCCTACTAAATTTTGAATACACGCTATATATAGCGGATGTTTTTTTCCAACAAGTTGTTCAAATATTTCTTTCGCCTCGAGATATAAAGGTTTTGCTATTTCATACATAGCCATATTTGAATATAAAATCCCCAGAGTATTAATACACGTAGCATATTTACCACTATTTGTACCCTCTGTCATTGCTAGTAAACTTTTAGCTTCCATTAAATGGATTTCAGCTTCTTCAAATTTTTCAAGCTTAATATACAAATATGCTAAATTATGCAAATTCACAATGTAATCAGGATGGGTATCTCCTAAATTTTTTTTATAAAAATCCTTGACCTCCAGATATATTGATTCCGCTTCTTTAAAACGGTTTGTCAAATTAAAAATATTCGCCAGACTTATCAAAGAGGAACAATACTGCTTACTATTAATACCAAATATCTTTTCTCTTAGGATCAATGACTCCCGACAATAATTTTCAGCCAATTCGTATTTATGCTGATCTCTGTATAACACACTTACTTGCATCAATATGGCCGGGTATTCCTCGTCATTTGTTGCATTTTTTTGCTTATAAATTTCCAATGCTTGAAAATATCCTTTCTCAGCAGCAGCATAGTCCATTTTTAGAAAATGAACTCTGCCAATATTAAAAATTACTTTTGCATAAATCACTGATTCTTTTCCCACAGTAACTTCACATAAAGAATCAGCATCATTTAATAATTTTAATGCCGTATTTAGATCTCTTTTTAGTGAATATTTTCTAGATTCTGATATTAAATTATTCACTTCTTTGATTACACTATTTGTATCCACAATTTGTGAGAATACAAATGAAGGAATAAAAGACATAATAAAAATAAACTTGTTTAAGGTCTTCACTGAGTTTGAGTATTTAAATAAAAATAACTATAAAGAAGTCTTAAAATGATTTAAATTTGTAATAATCATTGCCAATAACTCAATAAACCCAAAATTGGATGAACAATAGCTGTTGACAGAAAATCAAAGATGGTAATTTTTACTCACATACTAAAAACCAAATAACTAGTAATAAATAAATGCTTGGTCTCAATTCATTCTTATATCTATTTCACATTTACATAGTTCGACAAAGAAATCCAAAATACACTAAGCATAATTATATCTAGAAGAATGAGTGAGATATAAGAGTTTATTTGTCTAAATTACTCCACCCACACAAATGCTGACGAAGCGGAGCTTGTCTGCATGCTGTCCAAATGCGTCAGCACCCCCAAAAATCAGAGTGAGAATGAGCGAAGAGCACGAGGAAATTCATTCCACCAACACAAACCCCGCCCATGCATAAGGATTGATAAAACGCTCCCGCATTTCTTTCTGTGTCATCCTGAATGCTTCGGGTATGCTTTTCTTTTTCGTCAACCAGTTTTTATAAAAACTCACCATAAATTCTTTAGTCTCGCGATCCGGTACCTGCCACAAACTCATGATCAAATATTTCGCTCCTGCTATTTTAAATGCACGTTGCAATCCATAAACGCCTTCGTTGCCTTTGATATCGCCTAATCCCGTTTCACACGCTGATAATACGACGAGTTCGGTATTGGATAAATTCATTTGACTGATTTCATAAGCGGTCAGTACACCATCTTCTCGAACTTCCAGCGATTGTTGTCCCTTCCACCCGGCATTTCCGCCTGCTAAGATAAGGCCCGAACGGAGCATGGGATGTTCTGAGATTTTAAAAGCGGGTTCTTCACTGGTAACTGCCAACTGAAAATTGCCAACTTCTTTCTTCGAATCTGGAAAAAAATATCCATGAGTAGATATATGCAATACACGTGGTGATGCTGTTCTCTCACCAATTTGTTTAAAAGATTCTTCTGTAGCCGCACTTCCACGTTTGACCATGACCTTAAAAGCCTTGGATTTTACCACTTCTTCTATGGCCTGAATCTCTCTTTCAGTTCCCGGCAAATAATTCCAGCTTCCGCCTCGCAAGCTTGTATCGACGTATTCAAATGATAACTCACCTCTTGATCTTGAAGCTAAAATAGGCTCTGATCCATTAAAAGTACTATCCACATCAAAATGTATGCCTCCATACAATACCACATCCTGATTGCTAACATTCGTTAGTCCTGAAATAACTAATTGCCGGGTACTGTTCAAAGTGATTATTTGATAGCGATCGCCAATCGTCTTATCATAGGATATTGAAATAGCTTCAAGATGAATACGGTGCAACAATCCTGATGGTGAGTAATAAATTTTCTCAATTCCATGTAAATATTTTTCCATTGGCGCCCAGATAAGTTCATACAATGACTTAACTCCCTTTGAGTCTTTATGGATAGCTCCTCTATCTATATTTTGATACAAGAGATTCACATAATCTGATCTTCTCGAAATATGTTGACTCAATACAGAATCCAGGGACTTTTCTTCAAAAAGAGGTACGAATATCGGTTTTGCGTATTCCTTAGCTAATAAAACTGCTGCATATAATGTATTCCCATTATATCCATTCCTATGATAATTAAAATGAATTATTTCCATTGCAAGTTCCTTTGGTTTTAAGGATCCTCGCATTTCTTCCCATGTTACCATCTTTAATAAATCTGCAAGTCCATCTACTTTGTCAATGATTTCTTTTTCTTTTGAATTACACAGTGCTTCCAGTTCATTTGTTTTAGTTCTTTGACTAAGCGGTTTGGCATATTCCTTATAAAGATTTTGCTTACATTCGTTTAAACTTTTGAACTGATCATTAATGAATTCATCTTTATTTTTAATCCTTTGGATGGCTCCATATGAATTTAATACGAAGCCTTTAAAGAAAAGCGCATTATCAAAACTTAAGTTCTCTGCAACAACACTTTGAACTTTTGCATCATTTGCGTATGAATAAACCCTGTTTAGGGCTCCTTTAAAGGTATTTAAATATTGCAATAATTCACTTTCCGATAAATGGCTAGCACCATTCAAAATATTGCCTTGTGCTCTGTCGATAAGTAAAGTGAATATCGAATCCCCTTTTCCTGTGTTTGAGCTCAGATGATATAAATTGCTTTGCAGCAATAAACAATTATAATACGTATTGGAATGGTCTCCAAGAATCTCCATTATTTGTTTGTTCAAATTTAATAAACGAGATTCGGTTTCCTGAAAATTGCCTCTTTGAAGATGTAAGTCTGAAAGTGAAATAAGGCATTCAAAATAAAATGGATGTACCCTATTTTTGATTGTATTTTCAAAAAAAGAAATTACTTGCATATACAATTTCTCTGATTTTTCAAATTCATACATTTTAAAATATACATCAGCGAGTCTGCCCAGGCAATTAATATAATATGGGTGGACCGTAACTTTTAAAGAATCTTCAAACAAACTTTTGGCCTCTAAAAATACTAATTCTGCCTCATCCAGGTTTCCTGAGAATAAAGCCGTATTTGCAATTTGTACCTGTGTAGACGCATACTGCAAACTTTTTTTACCAAACTTTTTCTCAATACCTCGTTTACATTGGCTTCGGTAATCAATTACCTTATCCCAAATTCTCATAGTCGTATAAAGATTTGCCAATGATTCAAGTAAATCCAAATAAATAGGCTCGTCAACAAAACTATTGTCAACCATACAGCGGTAACTTTCCAATAATAATTTTTCAGCCGCCTTATAATCATTCTGGTTATATTTTAATGCGCCATAATTTTTTAGGATTGAGCAATACTTTGAAGTTGAACGACCATACGTTTCTTCTATTATACTTTTAGCAATGATGTAATTATTTTCAGCTTTTTCAAAATAACCAAACAAAGAACAGGAAGCGGCATAATCTTGCAAGACTATACAATACTCTGCATGAGCATCATTTTCCGGTTTACCATAAATTTTAATGGCTTCAAGATATTTTTGTTCAGCCAAAAAAAAATCAGTACCCTTCGCTAACAAATTTGCAGAATGGTGACAAATTTTGCCATAAGATTTAGAGAGCTTTCCAAAATGTAATGCTGACGATTCACCGGCCTTATCCAACATTTCCAATGCCGATTGTATATTTCGTTTGGATGCATATTCTTTGGATTTATTTATCAAACTATCCACTTGCTTAATAACTGCAGAATCCACAGGCTGGCCTTTGGAAGTTAAAGGCAATAAAAAAAGGAAGAATAAAAGATATTTTGCCATAGGTCGAGTTATTATTGTTGCCGCAAAATACAAATTCACAAACATCTTATTCTTAAATAAAATTCATTTTATTATTACATCTTACTAAACTGAAAACAAAGTCCTCAAGTATTCACTCCTAAATCATCAAAACCTAAAGATAAACTCCAATAAAATCCTCCATAATTTTACCCATCACAGTATATACCAGCCAATCCTGTTCAATCCTATTTAATCTTGTCCAATCCTGTTTAACTTTACACCATGTTTCTCCTCTTCCTCGCCTTCCTCTGCGCCATCCTTATTGGATTATCTCTGGGTATCATCGGTGCCGGTGGAGCCATTTTAACTATCCCTGTATTTGTTTATGTTCTGAAAGTCAACGGTCTGGACGCAATTACTTGTTCGCTATTTGTGGTTTGTCTCACTAGCTTTACTACGGCCATCCAATATTTTCGCATGAAGCAGATCCATGTCAGAGCCATTATTTCCTTCGGTATTCCTTCGTTGATCTCTGTCTGGATTTTCCGAGGTTTCGTTTTGCCCGCCATTCCAGATCGATTATTCACTTTAAACGATTACATCATTAGCAAATCCGGAGGTTTGCTCATCGTTTTTGCATTATTGATGTTTGTCGTGGCTTTCAAAATGCTTTCGAAAAATGTTGTTGAACACAAAGCAACAGATAAACATTTAAATCAAAACCTATCCTTTGTTTTAAATGGTCTTTTTGTAGGAGCCATCACAGGACTTTTAGGCGCCGGTGGCGGGTTTCTCATCGTACCGGCTCTTGTATTATTATTAGATCTAGAATTTAAAATTGCAGTAGGAAGTTCATTGTGCATCATATTTTTAAACACGGCCATGGGACTGATGGCAAAAACCGAACTTCTTTATCACTTAGACTGGAAATTGCTGAGCACTTTCACTTTCATTACCGTTAGTTCCAGTTTATATGGAACTCAAATTGCGCATCAATTTTCTTCCGAAAAACTCAAACGATTATTTGGATTTGTCCTCATCTTTGTAGCCTGTTTTATGTTGTACGAAGAAGTACTTCATATTCTGCTTAAATAATTGGCATCTTTTACTAAAACTTGAACTTTATATATCATTCTTTCGTTTCCTTCAAAATATATTTAAATGAAAATTTTCAATCCGACAGTAATATCCTTTTTATTATTAAGCTTTTTCGCTTGCAATCAAGCCTCTAATGCCCAGGAATTTGTAAAAGATGTAGCTACTCAACTCAAAAAAGAACCAGGAACTATTGTTGATGTTCGTACTTCTGAAGAATGGAATAGCGGTCATCACACCAAAGCTATACATGCAGATTGGTTAAGCGACGATTTCAGAAAAAAAGCGGCCACTTGGGATAAAAATAAAACCTACTACCTGCATTGTGCCGCTGGGGGCAGAAGTAGTGATGCTGTAGAGTACATGAAGAAAAATGGCTTTAAAAAAGTCTACAACCTTGGAGGATACGATGGCATTAAAAATTTAAAGTAATCGATATTCTTTATGCCGAGAACGTCATTTGATGTACAGGAATATAAAAATGCAAATGGCGAAGCTGAAAAAGCAATCCTCGTTGGCATCATCCTTCCGGACCAATCTGATAAATTGGTTCAGGAGCACTTGGATGAACTGGAATTTCTGGCACAAACTGCCGGTGCTCAAGTCATCAAAAGATTTACGCAAAGATTACCAGCGATCAATAGCTACTCTTTTATCGGTCCCGGAAAAATAAAAGAGATCGCTGATTATATGGAACACTTTCCGGCCAACATGGTCATCTTCGACGATGATCTCAGCGGTAAACAACAAAATATTCTCAAAAAAGGACTCATGGTTAAAATCATAGACCGTAGTTTTTTGATTCTCGACATTTTTGCAAGTCGCGCACAAACCGCACAAGCAAAAACACAGGTCGAGTTGGCACAGTTGCAATACATCTATCCGAAACTTCGCGGGATGTGGTCGCACCTGGAAAGACAGCGCGGAGGTATTGGTATGCGCGGACCCGGCGAACAGGAAATTGAAACGGACCGACGGATTGTAAAAGAAAAAATATCCCTACTCAAAAAGCGTTTGGAAAAAATCGATCAGCAAAATATTACGCAAAGAAAAAACAGGGACGAAATGATTCGCGTGGCGCTGGTAGGTTATACCAACGTCGGCAAATCAACGCTGATGAACTTACTGAGTAAGTCTTCTGTATTTGCAGAAAACAAATTATTTGCAACTTTAGACACTACGGTTCGCAAAGTCGTTTGGGATGCCATGCCTTTTTTACTTTCAGATACCGTAGGATTCATCCGCAAACTTCCGCATCATCTTATCGAGAGTTTTAAATCGACGCTGGATGAAGTGCGCGAATCCGATATTCTCATTCATGTTGTGGATATCTCACATCCGCAATACAAAGATCACATACAAACGGTAACGGAAACTTTGAAGGAATTAGGTGCCGGTGAAAAACCGGTCCTACTGGTTTGTAATAAAATGGATGCTTACCGCGAACAATATTTTGATAAATTGCTGGAAGCAGAAGTCAAAAAAGATCTCGAACAGGAATTGCATCGGCAAATGGAGGCCAATTATCCATATCCGGTCTTATTCATTTCCGCAAAATCGATGGAGAATATCGAATTGCTTCGCAATTTTCTTAAAGATGCGATCATCAAACAATACCTGATTCGCTATCCTTACAAAGCAAAAACCTGGTAATGTCTTGGATTGATAAATATGCCGATCTTCTGGTTCATTATTCTTTGTACTTAAAAGCAGGCGAACGAGTGTTCGTACGAACTACCACTTTGGCTGAGCCGCTGCTAAAAGCATTTTTTGAGAAAGCAACAGAAGCCGGCGCTATTGTAGAAACAGAAATATCTTTTGAAAATCAGGACCAAATATTATTGTCCAAGGGAAAAGATCATCAACTTTCACATGTTTCCGCATCCTTCAAACAAGCCATGACAGAATTTGATGCTGTAATGGTCATTCGTGCCCCGTATTTATCAGCACAAAAATTTCAAATACCTGCTGAAAACCGAAAAACAAGAATGCATTCGATACAAACTTACGATCAATTGTATTTTGAAAGATTGGGCAATGGTTCTTTAAAAAGAAGTTTGTGTCAATACCCTACAGCATATGGTGCATTTCATGCAGGGATGACACTTGATGAATATACTTTGTTTATACAACAAGCTTGTTTTTTAAACGAAGAAAATCCGGCTGTAAAGTGGAAAGAACTTTCGGCTTATCAACAGGGCATTGTCGATTACCTCAATACTTGCGATCATATTATTTATCGCAATCCGCAATTTGAGATTTCTTTTTCTGTAAAAGGACGTACATGGATCAACTCCGATGGCAAAGCCAACATGCCATCAGGAGAAGTGTTTACGAGTCCGGTAGAAGATAGCGTTGATGGTGAAATATATTTTAATTTCCCCAGCATCTATCAAGAACAGGATGTTCAGGGAATTAGGCTCATCGTAAAAGCAGGCGAAGTGGTTGAATGGAAAGCTGAGGTCGGACAGGAATTATTGGATCGCATTTTCCAGATTGAAGGAAGCAGAAGATTTGGAGAAGTCGCCATTGCCACCAATAAAAACATTCAAAGGCCCACAAAAAATATTCTCTTCGATGAGAAAATCGGAGGTACGGTACATATGGCTATCGGACAATCATACTTACAAAGTGGAGGTAAAAATCATTCATCGATTCACTGGGATATGATCACCGATATGCGGAAGGGTGGGGAGATTGTAGCAGATGGTGTTGTGATTTATAGGGATGGGGAATTTCTGATCTAATAATCTTTGGCACAAAGCTCATCAAGAATAAAATTTGAAAATTATATTGCATTTCGTTTTGAGATTATTTTCAAGATGGCGGTATGTGAATGGGGGTTGTGAATGGCAATTTGTTAAAAATTATTTTGGATTCTATTTCTGGATGGGTTGGAATTTTACAATTCGTTCGTATTTACGGTGCGGGATGGGTTGAAATAGTAAAATTCGATCGCATTTCGTTTCGGGATGGGTTGAAACCCATCCCTATTGATGGTTGCGTTTTAAATTTAATAATCCTCTTTTTGTTTGCAGTACTATTCAAAATCCTGAAATTCTCGTTTTTGAAAACGGCTGAAGCCGTCTGACAGTTTCAAATAATTTGCTTGGGTTTTTGATTCAACATTCCGTTCGCAAAACTAAGTTTTGCTATCACCAGAACGGATCCCGCTTTGAAATACATTTTGATATTAAGAAATTTAAAGAAAGCGGGATACGCTGGGGCGATAGGAAAACTCCGTTTTCCAAACGGATTATAAACCGGTGTTAAATTTTTTTTGCGCAGCAGCAGCAGGCCCCATCAGTTAAATACCTACTAACATTCGTTAGTCTTATACACATCACCTGAATATTAAATCTTTGATTGTTGCCTAAATTCTGGCGATATATTTTCAAGATATTTCTTATTTTTACCCCAACACAATCTTTCAGCTTATGATCACTGTAACTACCTTGGTAAACACCAGCCCACAAAAAGTTTGGAAATACTGGACCCATCCCTTTCACATTACAAAATGGAATGCTGCCTCCGATGATTGGCATTGCCCCCACGCAGAAAATGATTTAAGGCCGGGCGGTCATTTTACATCGCGGATGGAAGCCAAAGACGGGAGTATGGGATTCGATTTTACCGGAGTATATGATGCCGTCGAAGAAAATCAGCTTATCGAATATACGATGGCGGATGGTCGCAAGGCCCGGGTGGAATTTATCGATGAAAATGGACAAACGAGGATCGTGGAGTCCTTTGATCCGGAAAGCGAGAATTCTCATGAATTGCAGCAACAGGGCTGGCAAGCTATTTTGGATAATTTTTCAAAATATGCAGCGGGATTAACGCTGAAAAAAATTCAATTTGAATATTTCATCAATACAACTCCGGAAAGAGTATATCAGCTCATGTTGGCGCCCGATACCTACCAAAAATGGACGGCTGCTTTTAATCCCGGATCTCATTATAGGGGTAGTTGGGATGAGGGAACTGCCATTCACTTTGTCGGCACGGATGAGCAAGGTAATGAAGGCGGCATGGTGAGCAGAATCCAAAAAAACATTCCTGCTTCTTGTGTATGCATTGAGCATCTTGGAATTTTACAAGATGGTAAAGAAGTCCTGGACGGTCCCGAAATTGAAATTTGGAAGGGTGTTATGGAGTGTTATTATTTTTTACCAAGTGGAACGGGTACCAACTTAAAAGTTGAAATGGATACGATTCAAAGTTTTGATGCGTATTTTTTAGAAACCTGGCCCAAGGCATTGGAAATATTGAAGGGGATTTGTGAGGAGGGGTGAATTTTTAAATTGACATGAAATTTTAAATTTCGTTTTTGATTGCGTTTCGGGATGGGTTTTCGTTTCAGGATGGGTTGAAACCCATCCCTATTGATAATTTGTGTTAAATTTAATGATTCTCCTTTTGTTTTCGGCATTTTTTATAATCCTGAAATTTTCGTTTATGATTACGGCTGAAGCCGTCTTGCGGGTTCAATTTATTTGTTTGCGTTTTTAATTCATGATTTTTATCAATTTCCATCAATAGCCTCCAGCTTCAGCTGGAGGATCCTGTTTATAATTTTGAATTTTATTAATCGTTTTATTTTCGTTGCACGAATTGGTTGAAATTTTAAATTTTGTTTTTATATTCGTTGCGGGATGGGTTTTCGTTTCAGGATGGGTTGAAACCCATCCCTATTGATAATTTGTATTAAATTTAATGATTCTCTTTTTGTTTTCGGTATTTTTAATCATCCCGAAATTTTCGTTTATGAATACTGCTGAAGCCGCCTTGCGGGTTTAGTTTAGATTTCGGGTAATTAATTTCCTCTTTTTTAGAAACATAAATTGATGTAATTTTACTCTTAAATCAATTTATACTCCTTCGAAACATTTCCAGATGTACACCTATAAAATTCATTTACACAAAGAAGAAGAAGGAGGTTATACTGTAATTGTTCCCGCCCTTCCTGGTTGTATTACCTATGGCGAAAATGTGGATGAGGCCGTTGCGATGGCCAGAGAAGCCATTACTTTGTATATAGAGGAATTAAAAGACAGGGGAGAATTGATTCCGGATGATAGCAATACATTAGAATATTCATTGAATTAGGAATTGAATGAATCTAAGTCCTAAATATTTGATCAAAATTTTAGATGAGGAGGGATTTGGTTTGTCGGAAAAAATAAATCTGAACTTACATCATCCGTTATTTTATAAATTGATTGTGCTTTCATAAAAGCAATATAAGCGTAAATAAATTATTTTTTCCCTTTGAACAAAATACAGTACTATAATGATATTCCTCCTATTATATATAGTCATAGAAGTTTGACAGATTTTATTGCAATTATAACAAGAGCCGCATGTATTTTAAAGCTGAAACCCATACCCTCATTTTATCAGAAATCAGTTTTTAATATTTGCAATTCAAACTTCATCAACCTCTTTCGCAGGTGAACTATTTAAATCAATTTATACGAAGTAATTTAGTATTTTTGTAATTAATGAAAAAACTGTTTATTATAGCAGGCTGCAATGGAGCAGGAAAAACAACAGCTTCTTACACAATTTTGCCTGAAATTCTGGATTGCAAAGAATTTGTAAATGCAGATGAGATTGCCAAAGGCTTATCCCCATTTCAGCCTGAAAAAGCTGGAATAGAGGCAGGAAAATTAATGCTGGCTAGAATTAAGAAACTATTAAAGACAGGAACTAGTTTCGCATTTGAAACTACACTCTCTACAAGAAGCTATATTGAATTAATTAAAGCTGCTAAGGATAACGGATATCAGATTACATGCCTATTTTTTTAGTTGCACTCAGAAGAATTGGCAATATTAAGAGTTATGACTCGAGTAAAAGAAGGAGGCCATAATGTTCCCGAAGAAATAATAAGAAGGCGTTATAAAAGAGGACTTCATAATTTTTTCGAATTATTTTTGCCTAAATTAGATAATTGGTTATTTGTAAATAATTCCGGGGATAAATATGAAATAATTTCAGAAGGAACTATTAACGAAGTAAAAATCCATAATTTCGTAATTTGGAACACTATTAAAAAAAAATATAATGACGACAAATGAACAATTTAAAGAAGAAAGAGACAAAATTGTTAAGGGTCTTGAAGAGTGCTATAAAAAATTGATCGAGTTTAAAAAACTAAAGAATAGTCCCTTGGTAGTGATGAGAAATGGAAAAATTGTAGAATTAAATCCAAATGATGTTTTACCTACCACCATGTACAGTCGAAATGGAGATTGAAGTTCATTTTGGGTAAATGTTGAAAATTATTTTACCCTTCGTTTTGAGATAGGTTGGGTTCGGTTTGATGTACGGGATGGGTTGAAATATTAAAATGCGTTTGTATTTCCGGTTCGGAATGGGGTTCGGGATGGGTTGAAACCCATCCCTATTGATAATTTGTGTTAAATTTAATGATTCTCCTTTTGTTTTCGGCATTTTTTATCAACCCGAAATTTTCGTTTATGAATACGGCTGAAGCCGTCTTGCGGGTTTAGATTAGATGTTCTATGAAAAATATCTTCTATATCCAAATACCATCAATAGCCTCCAGCTTCAGCTGGAGGACTCATTAATATTCATTTCAATTCAACGTGTATCCCGATTTTTTGATCATCGAGCCAATCGATGTTATCCTGATTGTCTGATGTTTGCTGTATAATCGAATCTGCCAAAACTTCATTGCAGATGAGATCCAGGTATCCGGATAGTGCAAGTTCAATGTCAGGATGTGCTTGTATTTGAATCTGTATCCGGTCCGTGACGTTAAATTGTTTTTCCTTGCGGATGTTTTGAATTCGGTTGATCAATTCGCGGGCATAACCTTCTGCCAATAATTCGTCATTGATGGATATATCAAGTGCGACGGTAAGGGGTCCGTCGGTACTTACCAACCAACCGGGGATGTCTTCTGAAAGAATTTCGACATCTTCGAGTAGGATTGGAAATGTTTGGGCTTCAAAGTTGAGTTCGACTGCATTTCCTTTTTCTAGTTTTTGAATCATCGATGCATCAAAGGCTAGAATGGCCTCTGCTGCCTCTTTCATGTGTTTGCCTAATTTTTTGCCGAGCGTTTTAAAATTGGGTTTGGTTTTCTTTTCACCAGATCTGTATCAGCAGAAATATAATTGATCTCTTTGATGTTGACTTCGGCTTTGATGAGTTCTTCAACGTATTTGATATCCGATTTAAATTCATCGGAGAAAATTGGAATCAGGATTTGTTTCAGCGGTTGTCTGACTCTGATGCGCTGTGCTTTTCGCAATGATAATACGAGACTGCAAATGCGTTGTGCTAAATCCATTCTGCGCTCAAGGGCTTCATCTACGTATTCCAAATTGGCCACTGCCAAATCGCTGAGATGCACAGAATCATGGCGCATAGAAGAATTCGCAGAAAGCCCATTACTTCGCAAAGTGTCTGTTAGATTTTTGTATAACCAGTCACCCATAAATGGTGCTAAAGATGCCATGAGCTGACTTACTGCCTTCAAACATTCAAACAGCGTTTCAAAAGCTGCTTGTTTGTCGGTTGAGGATTCCGATTTCCAGAACCTGCGACGAGACAACCGCACATACCAATTGGACAAATCATCGCCTACAAATTTCTCGATAGATCGTGCAGCTTGTGTGGGCTCATAAGCATTCATGTTTGCCCTGTATTCTAAAATGACATTCTGCAATTTGGAAAGTATCCACCGATCGAGTTCTGCGCGTTGTGCTACAGGAATGGTATTGATTTCATTAAAAACAAACGCGTCAATATTGGCGTATATGGAAAAGAAAGAATAAGTATTAAACAGAGTGCCGAAAAATTTATTCCGCACTTCTGTAATTCCTTCCAGGTCAAATTTGAGATTTTCCCAGGGATCTGCATTGCTTAAAAGATACCATCGCGTAGCATCTGCGCCGTATTGTTTGAGTGTGCTGAAAGGATCCACCACATTGCCTTTGCGCTTCGACATCTTCTCCCCGTTCTTATCCAATACCAAACCGTTTGAAACTACGGTTTTATAAGCAACGTTATCGAAAACCATTGTTGCAATTGCATGCAAAGTATAAAACCAACCTCTGGTCTGGTCAACACCTTCTGCGATAAAATCAGCAGGAAACTCTCTGCTCAAATCTTTTTTCTCAAAGGGATAATGCCATTGTGCATAAGGCATCGACCCAGAGTCAAACCATACGTCGATCAGATCGAGTTCTCTTTTGAGTACTTCATTACTTTCTTCAGATACTAAAACTATTTCATCGATATAAGGTCTGTGCAAATCCTGGGGCACTGATTGTTGAAGACCCAGTTTGACATTGGCTTTTTCAATTTCTGTTTGTAACTCTTCTATTGAACCTATGCATTTTTCAACGGAGCCCTCTTCATTTCTCCAGATAGGTAGTGGAATGCCCCAATAGCGCGACCGCGATAAATTCCAGTCCTGAATATTTTCCAGCCAGTTGCCAAATCTTCCGGTGCCTGTGGCAGCCGGTTTCCATTGAATGGTGTTGTTGAGGGCAATCAGGCGATCTTTTACTGCAGTGACCTTTATGAACCAGCTGTCGAGTGGATAATATAAAACCGGTTTATCGGTCCGCCAGCAATGTGGATAATTGTGTGCATATTTTTGCGAATGTAAAAGCTGTCCGCTCTTTTTCATTTTGATGACCAGACGTTCATCTACCGACAAATAGCGTTCCAGACCTAATCTCTTTTTTTCAGCTTCCTTCTCATCATGACTCAGATAAGCTTCCTTTACATATTCACCTGCAAAATCATAAACCTCCGAAGTAAATTTTCCCTGCCGGTTAACGAGTGTTAGGCTGCCGATGCCATACTTTTTAGCTACACGCATATCATCTGCTCCGAAAGAAGGCGCAATATGGACGATACCCGTTCCTTCTTCAGTAGAAACAAAATCTCCGAGTAAAACTCTGAAAGCATCTCCATCAGAGGGGATGGCATAATCGAATAAGGGTTCATACTTCAAGCCTTCGATATGAACGCCCGTTAGTTTGTAATTTAAACGATGAAAGTAGGTTCTTTTTTCATCAACCGCAGGCAATGCATCTTCAACTTCATTTTCCGGTTTAAACCAGCTATGTAACAAATCTTTAGCCATCAGTATATTCTGAAGTTGATGGGTATAAGGATTGTAACATTCAACGATGAGATATTCTACGGATGCACCAACGGCCAGAGCGGTATTGCTGGGAAGCGTCCATGGTGTAGTCGTCCATGCCGCGATATAAAAATCGAGATCGCCGAATAATTTTTGTTGGTCGGTATTGTAAGATTCTTTCTTGACCTTGAACAAAGCCACGGCCGATACATCTTTGACTTCGCGATATGCACCGGGCTGATTCAATTCGTGCGAACTCAAACCCGTTCCGGCAGCGGGGGAAAAGGGTTGAATGCTATAACCTTTGTATAAATAATTCTTTTTGTAGATCTCCTTGAGGATGTACCAAACAGATTCGATGTACTCATTTTTAAAAGTAATATAAGGATGTTCGAGATCCACCCAATAACCCATACAGCGCGTCAGATCGTCCCATTCATTTTTGAAACGCATGACCGTTTCGCGACACTTGGCATTATAGTCATCGATAGAAATTTTGACACCGATGTCCTCCTTGGTGATTCCCAGTTCTTTTTCTACACTCAGTTCGATGGGCAGTCCGTGTGTATCCCAGCCCCCTTTGCGGTGAACTTGTTTCCCGATGAGCGTTTGATAGCGACAAAAAATATCTTTTACCGTACGCGACATTACATGGTGAATACCCGGTTTCCCATTTGCAGAAGGCGGACCCTCATAAAACACAAAATCAGGAGCACCATCGCGGTTCTCAATGCTTTTCTTGAAAATATCCTGCTCTTCCCAAAACGCCAACATTTGCCGATCGATTTCCGGTAATTGCAACGATTTGTACTCTCTGTAAATCATTTTTTGGACTTTAAAGGATGCAAAGATAATGAAAGGTGTAATTTCAGATTATGTTTCTGATTTTGAGGGATTTAGGGGAGTTTTTAAGAAAGGGCATGGGGAAAGCTTGATTTGGTGGCAATTTTAAAAATTTATAAATTTTAGATTGCGTCTCATGACGATTCAGTGCAATTATGCAATGTCAAATTTAACGGACTAAAGTATATTTGTACAATACCGGTATAAAGCTTTGTTTATCCGGCTTTTTGGGTTTTTGGAAGAAGATATATACTGGA
The DNA here is from genome assembly GCA_016719615.1 of Saprospiraceae bacterium. Lineage (NCBI taxonomy): Bacteria > Pseudomonadati > Bacteroidota > Saprospiria > Saprospirales > Saprospiraceae > Saprospiraceae bacterium. The sequence goes on along the minus strand of JADJYQ010000006.1, from coordinate 446,046 downwards.
TATAAACGTGTTATGCCATACCGGCCAAAATAAATTAAATTGCTATTTTTGTAGAATTATGACAAAGAATACTTTGATAAAGGATATTAACACTCTACTGGAATCCATTGAAGACCTAGATAAACTGGAAGCCATTTATGAGCTGATTGAATATTATAGAAACACAAAGGATACTAGGACTTGGAATTATTTAACCCAAGACCAAAAAGACCACATCCTAAGAGCTTTTAACGAATCAGAGAATGACGATAATTTGGTTTCAATGAATGAAGTATTTAAGCGATAAATGGAAATACGCTTTGCAAAAGCCGATACGTTTGATTTAAATAACATTCTAGAGTATCTGACAAATGAATGGGGAGAAAAGGCAGCCATAAAATTCCAGTCCAAACTTGAACACCTAATAAATTTAATAAGTTCTAATCCTTATCTAGGAGTTCTAGAGAATTCTCGGAATAGGATTAATAGCATTTTATTGATTAAAAATATAAGAGTATATTATAGGATCCACGATGAAAAACTTATTATTCTTTCATTATTTGATGTAAGACGGAATCCAAATATAAGACCAACATGACATGGCCGGCAAGGTATAAAATAGCATGCAAGCCAACCGCCTAATGCGACCTAGATGGAATTTTGTTTGGCATGGTTGTAAATGAAAACGGATTGTTTTACTTATGGCATAGAGGGAAGGCGGCCGTCGTGTATGCTGGACCGTTATCTATAACCATAAAATACGAAAAATGAAATTCACATTTAGAAATATCTTTTTACTGTTTTTAGTTTCAACATTTATTTCTTGTATCGGACAAGTAAAAAATGACAAACCATCATCCGATGATGAGAAAGTTATAGAAGTAATCAAATTTCCAGTTCCCAAAAATGGGTTTTCAAATGCTTACCTGGACAAAGACGGCACTATTTGGTTTAGCAGTAATGGCGGTGGTATATATCATTATGATGGAAAAGCATTTAAAAACTATACCGAGGAAAACGGATTGAGCAGTAACCAAGTCTATTCCATCACCTCCGACCATAGAAATAATATGTGGTTCGGAACTCAAAACGGTTTAACCAAATACGACAGAAAACAGTTTGAACATATTGCTCTACCCTACCAAGATACCACTACAGGTTGGATTAGCACTGTGTACCCCACTCTAAGCCCAAATGCAGCTTATGCTTTAGCAACCGATAACAACAACAATTTATGGATTGGAACTGGAGGAGCTGGTGCTTATTGCTATGATGGGAAAAGCTTCAAATCATATTTAACCGAAATCGGACAAAAACAAGAAGATAGTTTGTTTCACAATTGGATTCCTTTTATAAGAAAAGCTAACAAAGGAAAAATGTGGTTTGCATCAATGACTCATGGAGGAGTCAGTCAATTCGATGGTAAAGTATTTACACAATATTTGATAAAGGATGGATTAAGTGAAGACCAGGTACGAACAATTTACTGTGACAAGACCGGAAAGATATGGTTTGGGTTTAACGGAAATAGAAACAGCGGATTAACTGTTTATGATAGTAGCTCATTCAAAACTTATTCTGTTGAAGACGGACTTTGCAATAAGCAGATTCGTGCAATTTATGAAGACAAAAATGGCAATCTTTGGCTGGGAACAGGAATGGGAAACTTATGCATTTTTGATGGTCAAAAGTTTTCTGAATTTAACTACAACGGAAAAGCCTTCTCTGATGTGTTATTCATTCTTGGTGATTTTGAATACAATATTTGGTTTGGGGGAGCAAATGGAATATGGAAATATGACGGAGAAACAGTAACTGAAATGACAACAAATAAATAATAGAATGGCTAGAGCTAACATCGCTTACAATAAATTGGCGTTTCAGTGCTTAAATGAAGATTTGTGCTTCGTATCAAGTTCAACTGTGGCAAACAGTTTTCGTCTCCGAAATCGCCACCTTCGGGTAGCTGCAAAACGTTAGCTGTTATTAAACAAGACATTAATCGATTATGGAAAAAATATTGATTTTAGGAGGCACAAACTTTATTGGGCGTAACTTAATTGAAACATTATTACCACTTGATAATTTTGAAATTACAATCTTCAATCGAGGAAAGAGCAATCCTGATTTATATCATGAGATAAGAAAAATATATGGTGATAGAAATACGCCTGAGATAGATTCAATTTTTACTCAAAACTGGGATTATATTGTTGATTTGTCATGCTATTTCCCAAACTCCTTGAGTAAGATTACTAAGCAACTAAACAATTCTTTAAAACGATACATATTTATTTCAACATGCTCAGTTTATAATAACGACTTGAATAAAACCATATTACGTGATGAAAATTCGCCTACACTTAATTGCAGTGATGACGAAAGAACAGATTCTTCATTGGCAACATATGGAAAAAGAAAAGCAGAATGTGAAAAAATATTACAGCAAAGTGGTTTGCGATACAGTATTTTACGACCATCATTAGTCTATGGACAATATGATAATACAGATAGATTATATTATTGGCTTTATCAGATAAAAAGCGGACATGATGTACTGATTCCGAACAGAGGTGAAAGTCTGTTCTCAGTAACATATGTAAAAGACTTAGTAAAGGCAATAATCGGAACATTGATTGAAGAAATGGAATCTGATATATATAATGTTACAACGTATCCTAAACTTTCGATTTCAAAATTAATCTCAACTATTGTTGGAATTACAGGAAAACAACCTAAAACATATGCCGCAGATTCTGGATTTCTAAAAAGCCATAACATTTCTGAATGGACTGATTTGCCATTATGGTTAGATTGTGATTATTTTACCTATGACAACACCAAAGCGAATCGTGGATTAAACATTGAGTTTACAGACTTTGATGTTTCAATAAAAGAGACTTTTGACTACTACCACAATTTAGAGTGGAAAGAGCCTATTTATGGAATTTCTGAAATAGTTAAAATGCAATTAATAAATAAACTAATAAATATTAACAACAGCTAACTGCACCTACAACAAATTGGCGGTTCAGTGCTTAAATGAAGCTTTGTTCTTCGCATCAAATTCAGTGCTGACAAACAGTTTTCGTCTCCGAAATCGCCAACTTCTTGTAGCTGCAAACCGTTGTGCGTCATATTAAAACCAAACATAAATGAAAATTTTACTCTTAACATTAATGACAGTTTTATTGGTTTCTTGCATATCGCAAGAGAAGAAAACGGAAACTGAAATAAATGAAAAACCGACTGAAGTACAAAACGCTTCGCAAATTGACGATTATGTTGTAGAAACATTCCAAGACTCTAAAGGAAATCTATGGTTTGGAACTTTAGAGAAAGGCGTGGCAAAATATGACGGAAACAAATTGACCTATTTGACAACAGAAGACGGATTGCCGAGCAATCGTGTAACAAGGGTCATTGAAGATGATTCAAGCAATTTATGGTTTGGAACAGGTGGTGGAATATCAAAATTTGATGGAAAATCATTTACAAACTATTCTGAAAAAGATGGACTTTGTAGCGATATGGTGAGTAATTTATTTATCGACAGCAAAGGAACTTTTTGGATTGGAACTTGGGGCGGAGTTTGCAAATTTGATGGAATTCAATTCAAAATATTTGCAATTCCTTATCCGAAAGTAGAAACTAAAATTAACCCAGACACCAAAGATTGGATAACCTCAATTGCAGAAGATTCAGAAGGAAATATTTGGTTTGGAAGAGATGGTTATGGTGCAAGCAAATTTAACGGAATATCATTCGTTCATTTTACTACGAAAGAAGGATTAAACTCAAACAATGTCCAATCAATTGAACCTGATAATGAAGGAAACATTTGGATAGGAACAAGAGTAGCTGAAAAAGACAATGCTGATACAAAAAAGCGATTTGGACAAGGTGGACTAAATAAATTTGATGGAGAAAAATTCATACACTTTTCCGAAAGACAAGGTTTAAGCGAAAATGATGTTTATGAAATTTACAAAGACCTTTCAAACGATTTATGGTTTAGCACAATAAGTAATGGAGTTTATAAACTCGAAAAAAAAGAGTTTGTAAATTATGATGTACCCACTTCGACAATGAGTTTTCTAAAAGATAACGAAGGCAATATTTGGTTAGGGTGTGCAGGTGTATTGTACAAAATTGACAAAAATGGAGAAACAATAAACATAACTACAAACGGACCTTGGAACTAAAAATACGAACGCCCAACATGGCATAGACTCTACACCGCAAAGCATCGAAAATCATTCTATTTTAATTTTCAACGGTAATGAAATAATTATTTTTTACTTTTTGGCTGCTAATGGTTTGGCGGTGCAGCGTCTACGCCAATATCCGTTGCATCATTTTTGCCCAAAGTGCTAACATCAAATGATCTGGAATAAACGACAAAGCTGGAACTTAAAAACAAAAATTTTAAACACAGAATTAAATAAGGGAAAATGAAATCTATAACTCTAAAATCAACAGGTGAAACAATCACCTTTGTAAAGACAGGTAAAGACACTGAAGGTGCATTTACAGAAATTATCTGCATCATTCCGGCTGGACAAGAAGGTCCACCGCCTCATATCCATCCATTGCAAGATGAAATTTTTGAAGTTATTGAAGGCAAACTTGAACTTTCGGCTAATGGCAAGAAAATTGTTCTTGAAGAAGGACAAAGTTTTAATGTTATAGCAAACACGGCACACAGCTTTTCAAATCCGCTTGACAGAGAGACAAAGCTTAGAGCCACATATAAACCTGCACTTGACATTGACTATATGTTGGTACAGGGTTTTGACTCATTAAACAGTCAATCTAATCCCAATAAGCCGGGTTTTCAGATGATAGTTGATTTCGACTTTATACTCAAACAAATTCACGGACAATACAAGTTTGCTGGTGCGCCCGGTATTATATTCACGATTTTTGCAGCTATCGCAGGATTATTTATCAAACCTAAAGTGAAATCGCTTAAAGACCACAAAGCTTCGTTCTAAAATAGCAAATCAATTATTCAAACAACTTTATGAAAAACCGATTAAGTCAGATTGCATTGATAGAGTAGCACGAACGCACACAGCACTAACCCACATGTGGTGGTTCATGGAATAAATCAAGCTTTGTATTTCTTTCAAAATGCGTACTTGGTTGACAGTAAAGTTTTTCGAAATCGCCACCTTCAGATAGCCGCAAACTGTTATAAGCAATTAATACAGATACGACATGAAAAATAAATATTTTTTCTTATTGGCAGTTTTCTTTGTTCTAAATGTAAAAGCTTTTGGACAATATTGCACTAGTGATACGAGATATACCGAAGTTGAATATTTCGATTCTAATGAAATTACTACTGGAGCCAATATTCAATTTGGCATTGCCATTGACCACTTTGGTAACCCCGACACATTACTTATGGACTTATATTATCCAAATCTGGGAATTGATACATCGCCAAAGCGCCCTTTTATTATGTTGTTTCACGGTGGTGGTTTTTCATCTGGTGACAAACAATCTGGGGACATAAAAGATTTATGTATTCTCATGGCAAGGAGAGGTTTCGTTTGTGCTTCTGTAAATTATCGACTTGGTTATGATTTTACCGAATACGGTCAGTATAAAGCGAGATACAGAGCAATACAAGATGGACATGCTGCAATGCGATTTGTAGTTAACAATGCAAATGCCGTTAGAATTGATACCAGTTGGTTATTTGTTGGTGGACAAAGTGCAGGTTCTTTGCTTGCTCTCGGTATGGTTTATGCAGACCAATTTGAACTTGACAGTATATCCTTGTTGTATAATGCAACTGCTACAAGTGTAGAATTAGGAAAACTTTATACATCAGGCAATAATTTGACTAATACTTATTCTTTCAAAGGAATTTTTAATAATTGGGGTGGAATTACCGAAAGCGAAGTAGATTTTGATGAAATGCTTCCAACAATTGCGTTCCATGGAGAACTTGACACAACAGTTTTAATTGATGCAGACAATTCCTTTTTGCATTATACTTTAAATGGTTCTAGGGCTATTCATTATGACTTAATATCAAATCATGTTTGTAGCGAAATAACAATAGATATAACTGGCGGACACGGTATTTTTAGAAACGCCAGTAGTGTATTCAGAGGTGCAAGAGCAAGTTGCTTTTTTAAAAGTGTTTTTTGTAATAATTGTGTTGACTTTTATACAACGGACTCTATTCCTTCAAATTGCACTTTACCACTAAATGTTGACTACAATAGTTTTACCCCTAATATTAAAATATTCCCAAATCCAGTTGAGAATTCATTCAAAATTGAAGGAGTTAAAAGTGCATTAGATATCTCAATTTACAATGCAGTCGGACAGCTGGTTTATAAAGAAAAAACATACGATGGAGAAGTTCAAATTAATTTAATGCCAGGACTGTATTTTCTTACCATTAGACAACTTGAATTACATAAATCATATACGACTAAACTGATCAAAAATTAAGCGCTTAAAACAACTAAGTTTTCGTTGCATACTTAGTACGAACTATGAAAACGCTGTTGTACGAATCTTGCGGTAACTCATGTTGGGACGCTTGGAGTGAATTGTTATCTATGGGGATGTTGTTTGAAAGTTAAGATTGTTTTTAGACAGACTTGTAAAAGAATGGAGTTTTGGATATGATTACTTTGATCTGAGTTTGATTTTTGCTACATTCGCGGAGCAGAAGGACTCCTAATTGGACTGGCAGAACAAATCGGCAATAAAACAGCGACAGATATTTTGGAAAATTCCTGAAAGATGAATATTCAATCACAAATCAAAGAATATATTGCTAGCCAAGCCGAACCAAAACGTGAAGACGTTGAATCCTTGCACAAACGCATATTAAATGTAATGCCCAAATGTAAATTGTGGTTCTTAGACGGCAAAGACGATAAAGGCAAAGTTGTTTCCAATCCTAATATTGGTTACGGAATTCAAACCATAAAATATGCTGACGGCAAGACCAAAGAGTTTTATCAAATTGGTATCAGTGCAAACACGACAGGAATATCTGTTTATATTATGGGAATTCAAGACAAAAAGTATTTACCACAAACCTATGCAAAAACAATAGGTAAGGCAAGTGTAACCGCTTATTGTATTAAGTTCAAAACACTTAATGACATAAATATTGACATACTTGAAGCTGCCATTCGAGACGGTGTTAGGCAGACCTCTTAACCAACAGTAAATTACAAATAGTATGACAAGGACACACCTATTGACCATAAATAACAACGAACAGCTAACCGCATACTGTCCGAATAAAATATATGCATGAAACAATTTATAATTATGCTCCGACATTTAACAACAACTGCGATTATTTTAATTGCAATTAGTTTCCACCTATCTTGTGTGACTAGTTCTAAAACATCGAGAACAAACATGAATGACTCTTTACCTAGCGGTACCATCTCATTTTTAACAACAAGGGACGGCAATTTTGAAATTTACACAATGACCGCTGATGGAAATAATATTAAAAATCTGACAAATAACAAGGCATTGGACTTTTGGTCTTCCTGGTCACCAAACGGTAAGTTCATCTTATTTTATTCAAATCGTGACGGCAACAATGAAATTTTCAGAATGGATGCAAACGGTAAAAATCCGATAAATCTTTCAAACCATCCTTCGAATGATTATCTACCCACATGGTCACCAGATGGCAAAAAAATTGCATTTACTTCAGACAGAGACCATAAAAGCCGGGAAATTTATACGATGAATGAAGATGGCTCAGGTATTGTCAGATTATCTAAAAATGAATTTTTTGAAGAAGTACCGACCTGGTCAATAGATGGAACAAAGATCCTTTTTACACGCCAGATTAAAGAGCCGGACGACACATCGCATGCAGCTAATGGTGAAATATTTATAATGGATGCTGATGGAAAAAATGAAAAAAGATTAACTTTTAAGAAAGGTTTTGACTCCGGTGCAAAATTTTCTCCAGATGGAAAAAGAATCGCATTCTACGGACCAACAGAGGATAAAAATTTTGAACTGTTTATAATGAATTCCGATGGTAGCAATGTCATTAACCTTACAAATGACATTTTGGAAGATTATTCCCCTTCATGGTCTCCAGATGGAAAATGGATTGCCTATTCAAGCGGAACATCAGAACAATATGATGTTTGGGTGATAAATGTTGAAACAAGAGTAAAAATTCGCTTGACGAATGTACCAAAGAGAAATGAAACTCCAGTTTGGAGACCCCATTAAAAAACGAAATAGGCCCGCTGGTAACAGTACTTACCAAAAAGCAGCGGTTCTGTGGTTAAATCAAGCATGTGCTTCTATCAAAGTTTGTGTTTTGATGGTAGCAAAGTGCTTCTAAATCGTTACCTTCGGCTAGCTTCAAACCCTTAGCTAACATTTTGATGAAAATAAAGAACATGTTATCAAAATATCAAAAGTATCTTTTAGGAATAGCTCTTTTATTATCGTCTATAGCAATTTCAATTAGGTCAAGTAATGGAAAAATAAACTTGGTATTACACAAATACCCAGCTCTAATCTTTTTGATGGTAGTAATTAGCTCTTTCTTAGTTGCCATCTATTTTCAAATCAATAAAAGGAAAATTTCTAGCCTTTCAAATCAAATTAAGGAGCAGTCCAAAATTAAAAGTGAAGAAATTGATGCGCTCATAAATGGATTGACGGAGAGACAAAGGGAAGTGTATAACCTGATTATTTCGGGCAAGACAAATAAAGAAATCATGACCGAGCTATTTATCGAGCAAAGCACGCTGAAATCACACATTAATCAGATATATAAAAAAATAGAAATCAAAAGCAGGAATGAGTTGAAGTCAAAATTAAAATCTTGATAATCAACATTATAATAAAACCAACCCTTTATCAACCCCAAATTATTTGTTCAAATTGTTGATTTTAGGGAGCTTGCGCCATAAATTTTTATTAAAAAGAAAGTATATGAAAAGTAACTTATTGTACTTCGCAATGTTCCTGCAAATCCTTAGCATTCCAATTAGTGGAAATGAAAATGAAGTGAGTTGGTTATGGGAAAATTTAACTTGGATACCTTTGATGTTAATATTGACTTCATTGTTATGTATAGCACTGTATGTATATAAGACAGAATTAATTAAAAAACGATAGCCAACATTGGGTATCAATTTTGGGGCGGTCAGTGCTTTCCGCAAGCTTTGGGTTCTTAACAGGCTTCGTCTTTGTGGACAAGTTTGCAATCCTGAAATGATCTACGGTGCATATCCGAGTCTGTCACCTGCTGTTTTAGACAACACTGCTAACACCAACATTTCCCATAACTAACAACAACGAAGATCGAGAAAAAAATGGAACTTAAAGCGTTTAACTACTGATGTGATTTTCAATTTAAAAAAATGATCGCACTCAGGAGGGAATACCAAACTGGATCTCTAATATCATTCATTGTGGTCCTTTGTGCCTTCGTGCCTTCGTGGCAATAAATGCCTAATAGCACCTCCAATTTATCTCCATTAAAATGACAGCAAAAATGAATAATTTTAAGGCTCAATCAATATCATCCTATAAACTATATCAAGCCTAATCTCAATAACAATAACCAAACTGAAAATAGATGCACGAAATCATTTGCCCGAATTGTAAAAAGGCCTTTAAAGTAGATGAGGCCGGATTTGCCGACATTCTCAAACAAGTCAGAGATCATCAATTTGAAGAAGAACTGCAAAATCGATTGAACCAGGCTGAAATAGAAAAAAATACCGCTGTTCAACTTGCTGAAGCTAATCTTAGAAACGCGATACAGGAAGACCTGGCAAAAAAAGATAAAGAAATTATCGAATTGCGAGCCAGAAATGAACGCGAACTTTCTGTTCAGCTGGCCAGGAAAGAAGCTGAAATAGCGGAAATGAAGTCAAAAATAGACAGAGCCGAAATAGAGAAAAAACTTTTAGTAACGGAAGCAGTTCAAAAAATCGAAAAAGAACGGGATGAGCTGGCCAATCATTTGAAAAGTAAGGAAACTGAAAAGCAGTTGCTCGAAAAATCATTAATCGAAAAATTTTCTTCCGAGCTGCAAACAAAAGATCATATCATCAAATTGAAGGAAGAAGAAATTGCAATGCGCAAAGACATGAAGCTCAAACTTTCCACAAAAATGATGGGAGAAACGCTTGAACAACATTGTGAAACAGAGTTCAATAAACTTCGCGCCACGGGTTTCCAAAAAGCATACTTCGAAAAAGACAATGATGCGAAGTCCGGTAGTAAAGGTGATTATATTTTTAGGGAAACTGATGATGCAGGAAATGAAATGATTTCCATCATGTTTGAAATGAAAAATGAAGGCGACGAAACATCAAGCAAAAAGAAGAATGAAGATTTTTTAAAAGAACTCGACAAAGACCGCAACGAAAAAAAATGTGAATACGCGGTACTTGTCTCCTTACTGGAAGCAGAAAACGAACTTTATAACGCCGGAATTGTGGACGTCTCATACAAGTATCCCAAAATGTACGTCGTGCGGCCCCAATTCTTCATACCTATCATAACGCTGCTGCGAAATGCAGCCATGAATTCACAGAAATACAAAGCTGAACTGGCTTTAGTAAAAAATCAAAATATTGATATTACCAATTTTGAGGAAAGCCTTCATACTTTTAAAGAAGGTTTTGCAAGAAATTATGAATTGGCAAGTCGCAAATTTAAAACCGCCATCGATGAAATTGATAAAACCATTGATCACCTTCAAAAAACAAAAGATGCTTTATTGTCATCCGAAAACAACCTGCGATTAGCCAACAACAAAGCGGAAGACTTAAGCATCAAAAAATTAATCCGCGGCAATCAAACCATGACCGCAAAATTTGAAGAATTATCGAAACATCCCGAAGAAGAATAGACCTAATGGAGAAAGGCCCTTTTAATATCAATTCATTTATAGCCGGAGTATTAAAAACCATAAGTCATACATTATCTTAAGTCCCAACTCATTTGCGGCAATAAAAATAAAGCCCTTCATAACAAAATCACTCAAAGCCCTAAAAGGGTGAGATTCATTCACGATGGGTGCAGCCCTTCGTGGTAAAATGAAAGGACGATATTCCTAAACGATGGAAACAAAACACCCAAAAAGGGCGGTGTAGCCCTTCGTGACAAAATAAAGGCGTCCCCCCCCCCGGCGGGCCCCCCCCCCCCCAAAAAAAAAAAAGCGGAAATCCCCACTCGGTGGGTGTAGCCCCCTCGCTTCAAAATCACTCAAAGCCCTGAAAGGGCGAGATTCCTTCACGATGGGTGTAGCCCTTCGTGACAAAAACATTTAGATAATCAGACAACCAGCTCGCATTAATAAATCCAAATGTTCAAGATGAGATGTGGGTCAATACTATTGGTATTGGAATGAAAGTTAGGAAATGACATTCAAATGTATGTTCTTCAACCAAATTAAATAAGAAATTGATTTGATCAATTTAATTATAATTATGGGCAGCTAATTGTAACTGTCAATGTAGAACCATATTTAAAATAAGTGACCGCATTAGACCAGTAAACTACTTGGTTTAAATCATTTATATTGATTTTAATATCACCATGATGAAGATCCACCGTGGTTTCGGTGTCGCCTTCGTATAAATGATCGTTAGCAGCGCCATACAACTTTCCGTTTCTCATAATATTAACCCTCATAGGATATGCTACTTTACCTGGTGTTTGACAATTTGGTTCTAGATACACTTTCAATTGAGCATGATCACAATTCAAATTATAATTTAAAGTTTGTCCTGCTTTAACCTGAACCGTCTCCGAAGACCAGGCTGATTTGCCTTCTGAATCTACAGCAGAAATTTTATAATCTTTGTCCGGTTCAACTTCTTTGGTGGCTACCTCGTTTTTACTTGCTGTGCCTATAACTTCTCCATTTAAAGAAACAGTGGCAACTTCGTCTGCTGCTAATTTTCCAACCAAACTAACAGTGATTTGGGTTTTATGCGTTTCTTGGTTAATTTCAGAATCTAAAAGTCCACAACTACTTAGAAAAAATGTCAAGCAAATAGAACTGATGGTATTATATAAAATAGATCGGTTTGAAATGTAGAATGTAATTGGATTTTTCATTGTTTAAATTTAAATAATTTATCGAATGTAGCAAAATAAACCGGGATTCCTGGAGGCGAAGTCAAATATAAAGATTAATTTTATCTTGTAATAAATTATTATCAATTGAATTTAGGTTGATCTTACAGTTATGTTTTAGAGGGGATTTTGAAGAACAAATAGAAGCCTTGCACGCCAATAAAAAAATTGGATTTTAGGCATCTTTGATACTAGGTTATTGATTCATTAAATTATATAAAATGATCAAATCACTTTTCATTTTTGCAACAACAGTTATTAGCCAGATAACTGTTTTTGGACAAGAGCCGTTTAATAAAGATTGGTATGTACCCCTGCCATTGCAATCATATACACCACCAAAGGATACGGCTTTCAAAGAAAACAAATTAATCGTATTCAATATCCTGGATCAAAAGTTTGACACCCTTCAAACCGAAAATTATATGAATCATCCAAAACATAAGTCTTCGCCGCCAAATAATAAGCCGCTCAGCGAAATGAATAAAAATGGAGACATTCCGGATTTTACTTTTTCAAATGTACAGCCTGCCGACCAGCTAGCAGGATTTCCAAATTACCCCAACTCAACTGTTGTAAAAATGTTTATTACATTTTTTAATCCAAAAAACAATCAAAATAGCTTTGGCACTTGCTCAGGTATTATGATTCACCCGGGATTTATTTTGACAGGGGGGCATTGTGTCAAAAGTAAATTTGACTCAAGTTATGCCGTTTCCATCACGGTTATTCCAGCTTACAATTTGGGTAGCCGGCCTTTCGGTCTGACGACAGTGACAAACTGGTATTCCTTTACACAATGGACCCAAAATGGAAATTTGGATTACGACATGGCGATCTTGAGTTTATCCAATCCCATTGGAAATGCCTCAGGATGGTTAGATTGGGGATATCATGCTGATACCAGTTTCTTTACTTCTCCCGCCAATGTATTTTATAGTTTTGGTTACCCCGGATATGATCCCATAGGCAATCCCGTTTTTGAAGAAGGAGAAAGAATGTATTACATGACCGGAAATATGGATTATTGGCAGTCAAAAAATACCATGTGCCATTACAATATTGGTTACCAGGGACAAAGCGGTAGCGGACTATTTTATACTGACTCCACTAATAAAAGTAAGGTATTCGGTGTGTTAAGTCATGGAAATATTTTTCCTCCATATTTTACCTGCCATTGCAGAATGGATTCGAGCATGTTTAATTATTTTAATAGTATAATTCCAACAATAAGCGATATTGAAACGAAGAGTTCCATCAAAAATATTTCAATTTATCCTAATCCTTCTAATAGCATTTTCAATATCGACTTCAGCGAAATACATTACAAAGAAATTGAGCTTCGTGTATTTAATGCTCTTGGAATGCAAATCAAGAAAGCTTCCATAAATCAATTCAACTCCCTTGTAACAATAAACCTGGAATCTTTCCCAACTGGTACTTATTTCATTAAAGCAGGTATTGACGGAAAATTAGTAAATGGTCGAATTTGTAAAACTGATTAAATACTTTTAACGTTAGGCATAATGAGGAATGCTTGATAATTACACAAGAAGCAATAATCAAGATAAACAAAGGATTATAAACCAATCCAAAATCTTTGGTTCATTATAATTTGTTTTAAACTACATCAACGATTAATTATAAGCTGCTTCGTTATTTGATTGATGTCATCAGATACTCTGATTAAATAAATTCCTGAATGCACTTTTAAGGTGTTCAGATCTAACTCTAATTGATTTTGATGGGCGTCAATGTTTACCCTGAATACCAATTTACCAAACAAATCAAACATGCTTACCGTTTTATTTTGTTGCTCAAATCCACTTATTAAAACTGTAGTGAACTCCCTGGAAGGATTTGGTATCAATTCCACATTTATTGAAATGCCCTGATTTCTATTGTTCACATAAGTTTCAACTTTCTGGACAACTCTGTTATTCGTTTCACCAAATGAGTTCAATGTCCAGAACCAATCATTAACCGCTGTTGAATGTTTTGTTCCGCATTGTGAACGCAATTGATAGTGATAAAATTTGTTCGAAGTTAATCCTTCAAATTGATGGGTCCATGTTGGAGGACCGGCAGGGCCACTAAATTCTGTCCAGTCACTCCATGATCCCCAAACTCCAGTCGTAATTTGTTGGCGTATTCTCAATTCATACGTTATCGCGCAGAATCCATCCTTCCATTTGACTTTTGCAGTTGTAGCTGTGGTATCGGTATGATAAACCTGAATGGGTGTGCCACAATTATAAGGCAATACCGTTATTTTTTGGGTACACGTTTTTGTATTTCCGCTCCCATCTGTTGCCTTCCACTTAACCAGAGTAATCCCTAGTTGAAAGGTTCCTGGTGAATTATTTGTTACTGTAGGTGTACCACAATTATCACCAACCCCGGTAGGAGATCCAATATCAACAATGGCTGTGCATTGACCGGGAGAAGTGATTGCACTTTTATTTGGCGGACAAGTTATAGTTGGAAGTTCTGTATCGGTTACGCTGACATTAAAACTACAGGTTTTCATGTTCCCGTTAATATCCGTTACTTTCCATTGAATGTTCGTATTTCCTGGATTTAGCATGATCCCATTTAGACTTCCTGAATTAGTGCCTGTAGTGGCTCCTGATAATGTGTAAATATGTGGGGCGCTGATTCCACAATTATCGGTTGCTGTCGAATTGAATTCGCTTAAAACAATCGTGTACTTACAAGTGCCAACATTAACATCACGTGAGGCCGAAGACGGACAACTAACAACAGGATTGACAACATCGATATAATCCAAAGTTTTTGAATGCACAGCTGTACATCCGTTTCCATCTGTAACGGTAACTGAATAAGTTCCTTCAGCCAAATTCAATAGATCTTGGGGATCGTTATCCGGATTTTCTGCACCGTCATTTGACCAATCGTATGTAAACGGTCCTGTTCCACCCACAATACTTAAATCAATGGAACCATCTGTTACAAAACAATTGCTGGGGTTCACTGCCGTTGAGTTTAAAACAAGTGAAGCGGGTTGTGTGATTGTTGCAGAAATGGTATTTGTACAATTGTTTGCATCTGTCACGGTAACAGTATATCCACCTGCCTGGAGTCCACTTAGATCCTGTGTATCGTTATCTGGATTTTCTGCACCATCATTCGACCAGTCATAGGTATAAGGAGTTACTCCGCCGCTAATTGTTAAATCTATAGAGCCTGTAGATCCTCCATTACAAAATACATTCACTTGCGTAGTGCTCAATGCGATGAATGCAGGTTCAGTAATCGTTGTTGAACTCGTTTTTGTGCAACCATTTGCATCTGTAACGGTAACCGTATAACCACCCGAAGCGAGTCCATTTAAATCTTGTGTATCGTTATCTGGATTTTCTGCACCATCATTTGACCAATCATACGTATAGGGTGATACTCCACCACTTACCGTCAAATCTATAGAACCCGTGGAAGCACCGTTGCATAAAACGTTCACTTGCGTAGAGCTTAAAACAATTAAAGAAGCTTGTGTTATTGTGCTGGTGTTTGTCTTTGTACAACCATTTGCATCAGTTACGGTAACCGTATATGTTCCTGCGCTCAAACCTGATAAATCCTGCGTTGTTTGACCGCCTGACCACATATAAGTATATCCCGGTACGCCACCACTCGGCGATAAGTCTATTGAACCCGTGGAAGCACCATTACATAAAACGTTAACTTGCGTAGAGCTTAACACAATTAGAGAAGCTTGTGTAATTGTGCTGGCGTTTGTCTTTGTACAACCATTTTCATCAGTTACGGTACCCGTATATGTTCCTGCGCTCAAACCTGATAAATCCTGAGTTGTTTGACCACCTGACCACATATAAGTATATCCTGGTACGCCACCACTCGGCGATAAGTCTATTGAACCTGTGGCAGCACCGTTACATAAAACGTTAACTTGAGCGGTGTTCAGAACGATCGCGGAAGGCTGGGTAATGCTTGTTGTAGCAGTCCCTGTTAATGAATTTTGATCAGTCACTGTAATTGTATAACTACCGGGACTAAGCCCTGAAAGATTTTGAGTAGTGGCCCCATTACTCCAAAGAAAAGTATATGGTGAAGATCCATTCACCACTGTAGTTGTTATCGAACCATTTGCAGCTCCATTACACGTTACATGGCTTGGAGTAAGGCTAGGTACGGGAGCTGGACAATAGGGTTTACTATTAGGAATACTTACATTATCAATAGTCATTGATTCTAAATTTGCGTTGAACTGTGCGCAAATTTGGATTTGTATCGTCGAGCCAGAAAGTCCTGTTTTGGTAACCGTAAGTGAACCACCTTGGTCTAATCCTGCATTATATTGGATCGTTCCTAATCCACCTCCAATTAAATTTGGAATCGTTACATAACTACCTCCATCAATACTGTATTTCACATTGATATATTCATCAACCTGAACATCAAAACCGGTCCATGCGAGGTCTACAGAAAATTGTGTTCCGGTATTCAAGTCAACCAATGGACTTGTCCAACATATATCCTGATCAAAGTCTTCGCCTAACAGAACCCCTCCACTGGTGCGAAAAAAGTCGGCATTATCTCTCCCAAATGGTGCCGGGGGCTGAGGTGACCATGCAGTCATTGTCCATGCAACTGCTGAAAAATCATCTACAAAATTTGCCAGATAACCTTTATTGGGAATATTAAATTGTTCGTTGTATGCCACTGATGGTTGTACACCAATGACTACACTTTTTGTAGCTGTACAGGCACTGGCATCGGACACTGTTACAGTATAACTGCCCGCTAGGACTGCTATTAAATCCTCCGCATCGTTATCCGGGTTTTCAGCCCCATCATTGCTCCAGTCATAGGTGTATCCCGGTACTCCACCACTCACATCTAGTCCAATTTCACCATCGGCGTTTCCGCTGCAGCTTGCATCTAATACCTGAGTGGTTAGCACAATAGCCGGAGCATTTGTAATTGTTGCACTCGTTGTTGTAGAACAAGAAGCAGCATCTGTAACTGTGACAGTATAAGTTCCAATGGGTTTGTTGATGAGATCCTGAGTTGTAGCACCATTTGACCAGATGTATGTATACCCTGGAGTACCCGCACTCACCATAAGATCAATGGCCCCGCTGTTTGGATTCGAGCAACCAACTTGAGTGACAACAGTACTTAACACGGGTGCAGCACATCCTACAGTTACACCTGTTTCAGGCACATTGACGTTATCAATGATTATTTTTTCAGCGTTTGCATTGGTAAATCCGCAAACCCTTATTTTTAAAGTACTACCGCCAGTGATGCCAGCCACATTAATCATCACATTATCATCGTGTGGTCCGGGAGGTCCACTAAACAGATAAGCTACAGTAGCACAGGCATTACCCCCTTTAACATTAGGTACCATCGTATAAGCTCCTCCATTTACGCTATAATACACTCTTATATAATCACCAATACAAGTTCCTCCTACTGCATCAACATCAAACCCTACCCAACTTAGATCCATTTTTAAACTAATTGGATTTGCAGCAGCTGTATTAATCAATGGGCTCTCCCAACAAACTTCCTGATCCAGATCAATACATTCCAAAACGCCGGCTGCTGTTGTATTGAAATAATCTGTTGGATCCCGAAGATCAGCTATCTGGCAAGTGCCTGCAGCATCCCATGTTGTTATAGTCCAATTCATAGCTGTAAAGTCATTCACACAATTGATCTTATATCCTTTATCAGTAGTAGAAAAGGTCTCTAAGTATTGGGCGCTTATAATTTCAGTAAAGGCTGAATAAATGAGAAGAAATAATAAGATGTTTTTCATAGAAATATGGTTATTGAAGTTTTGACAAAAAAATCTTTCGAAATTAAGTATTAAAACAAGTCTATGGGATAGGCTTGTAATGGACTTAAAGATAATTTATTATTGAAACAAATTATAAATATTTTGTTCGCTTATTTTTAAGTGTCAGGATATTTTTATAAACATACCTCTGATATGGTAGTATAATAATAACAACTTGACTTGCGTAAATCTAATTTATTAAAGGTATGGCCTATAAATGAATAGTAAATTTATACAAATAAAGTGCTTTTTATGTTAAGGAATCGTAAGCGCCAAAACAAAAAAGCCCATGTTATCACAACACGGGCTTTTATAATGTAATTTAAAAAAATCTTATTTGCTTGAACGCATTCCTTTATTGATCTGATAATGCAAATAAGCGCGATGCGCCTTCGTTGCTTCATCAGAGCCTTTATTGGATTTTAATTTTTTAACCAATCGGGCCAATGATGAAAACACAGCAGCTTTGGTGTCCGTACCATACATAGACATTTTGTTCTCCATGATACCAAGCAATTGTGACACATAAAAATTCTGCAAATTTTTGCGATGACTGTTCACACTTTTATCCCAGTCGGCATTAAATATGGCTGTTTCAAGATCCATCAATACCTCATGTACATCATAAGTATTTCCGTATTGTGCCGTATTGTTGATTCTCCTCAAAGTATTTGCATTGAGCATTGTAATCAATGAATAGGCTTGTAAGCCTAAAATATGTACATCAAGCTTTGGATCTTCAGATCCAAAAAAGAATTGAAATCCTCTTCTTTGTCTTTGCAGATAATTATACAATGATTTTTCAGCATCAAATGCATCAGGAGCAAATATTCGCCTGGCCAAAAGATCCATAGCCTTGCGCTGATATTTTTCATCTACCGGAGTATATGGTAAAGCTCCTGAATTCTGTCCGGGCAAACTCCGATCCAAATAAATGCCACCAATGTAGTTGGCAACAGCTCCCGACATATCATAACGCTGATTGATCAGCGCATAATATTTGACGTTTAGGTTCTCATATGTTTTATCCGGATTCGTAAATTTATTTTTGAGCCCCATCATGGATTTATTGATAAGCTCATATCGTTCTTCTGCATATGTTACCATATCATTACTCATATCCCACACCATCACGCGCGGATCTATACCTCTACCTGGCCGGGTGATATCAGCATCATTTCCAAAAATAAGTTTTGGGTCAGTGCTTCTGGAAATAATTTTTTTCAATCCTTCTGCTTCATCAGCAGCACTAAAAGGTTTATATCCGTATTCGATGGCCCAATGATCATAAGGACCGGCCTTGGTTGTAAAATAATGCGCCTGTTCTGCTTTATTTAAGGCCACATTTACAACGCTGTAATCCATTACAGAACCAATGACGCCTAATGATCCGGTTATATTTTTATCTTTCAATTCTTTTGGACTCAACATATGACTTGATTTCATATTATGGCTAAGTCCTAAAGTATGACCCATCTCATGCATCACCAATTCCGTCATGAACTGATGTAATAAATTTTTCTTTTCTTCTTCTGTTGCGTCCAGCGTTTCTAGTACTGCAGTTCCGAAAGATTGCTGCATTTGCAAACCTTTTCCGGCCATACACAGTCTATGATCATGATGAATAGCATCCTGTTCCATTTGCTCCGCTTGATCCGCTCTGTAGTTGATGTATTTATGCATTCTTTCAAACAAATCAGTTTCTGTAGCTAAACCGCGGAGGAAACTATAATCAATCGTGATATCAGCACCTAATATTTGTCCAGTGCGCGGATTGATAAAACTGGGGCCAATGGCAAATCCCAAATCAGATGAAACCCAGCGAATCACATTATAGCGAATGTCTGCAGGATCCCAATTTGCATCATCCGGCATCATTTTCATAACAACTGCATTTTTAAAACCCGCCTTTTCGAAAGCAGCATTCCATTGGTGACCGGCATCCATAATGGTTTGGCGAAGCTCGACAGGCGTCGTATTTTCTACCCAAAATACAATAGGCTCTATAGGTTCGCTTAGTGCCGCTTTTGGATCTTTCTTTTCCAAATGCCAACGCGTGATAATGTCGTGATAGCGGGGATTTTCAGTGGTAGTCATATTCTCCATCTCTTGCGTAAAATATCCCACCTGTGGGTGTGCAAACCTTGCTTTAAAATTATTTTTCGGCAACTGCACAAAACTATGTTGCATCTTCACTGATATATACCTCGCATCTGTAATGTCGAGTCCACCAAAATTTTGCGGAGTAGAATTTTCGTAGGCAAGATTGACCACGATATCCGTGTTTCCTGGAAAACTTCTGAGTTTTTCGTAAAAGGATTTGTCCTTATTGATAGAACCCAAATTAAGGATGAGCCCCGGAGGAAAACCCGGAGGTAAAAAGGGTTTTACCGGGTCTAGTTTTTCGCTGAGGAATAAATCATCGGCACTAATTAATATTCCCAATGAATCTTCCGCTGCAATTTTTCTGAAAAGAAAATGGCTTCCGATACATCTACATTGGCAGCTTTGCTCAATGGACTTTTCGGATCATAATAAAATGATGCATTGGAACGCACAAATTCAAGGCGTTCAAAATTTTTGCGGATCTTAAACAACCAGGTTTCTCTTATCATATTCTGATTTAGAAAAAGTTCTGCGGGACCTCCCATCGAAAAACTTTGATATAAAAACTCTTCGTTGAATTGATTTTTACGGATGTATAATTTAATTCTTCCGGTAGCCGTATCCTGATATAGAGTGAAAAAGCCTTCCGTTTTCTTACAGGATTTAACCTGGTCTGTAAGGGTCACTTTCTTTGCCGTGTCTTTGGCAGTACTGTCTTTTTTGATTTCAGCTGTTTTCTCAACGGAGGCTTTCTTTTTTGCCTGCGCAAATCCTTTGAAAGGGACTACAGAGCACAACATGCTGAATATCAACAATAAATATAACTGTTTTTTCATGCGTTTGAATAATTTAAGGATTAAAATTTTTTGTTTAAGTGGTCAAAAATAAGGCCAATAAATCTATCAACGAAGGTTTTCGTAAAAGATTTTATAAGCCGGCCTATAATTTCTGGATATTGATTCTGCCAATGGTTTTCGGCTCTTTAAATCTGCCCACATATAATGAACGAGAAGTTCATAAAATTATGCCTAACATTCGTTAGTTTTGCAAATGGATAGGCGTACAATTTAGGGGAATTGGAATGCTCCAGTATTGCCCAGGCACTAAAAATATTTCCTTGCAACCAAATCTGGTTCTATTGAAACTATGCACAAAATCTCCGACATTATAGAAGTGATACTTGTGAGATCGTCGCTTTTATAATACCGTCACATCACAATCACGTAATTCGAATGAATCCACTCATCCGTTCCAATTTTATACCATAAGCCGTCCTGTCCAATTTTATTGACGAATTCTCCATTCATCAATTTCCTTTTGATGGGAAAATTCGTTCCTGCTCCGGCACGCACATTCAATTCTGACACATTTACTTTCAAATTACCTGCAGGCTGATTATAGGATTCAATCTCCCTTAGAAATTGCTGCCATATCAAATCATCCAACATCATTTTAGGACAATCTTTTCCGGTAATATCAAAGTGCCTGTGCACCTGAGTTATATTCATTTGATGTAATTTGAGCAAATGCTGCGTCAATTCAATGGTGTGCTGCCTTGTTCTTGAAAAATCTCCATCCGAATTCACGCACATTTCTATTCCAATGGTATAATTATTTGGTGAATCGCCAACAGCTATTCCCAGGGTATCGTGAACCAAAGGCTTGTATGGCCTTCGAGAGCCGACGTGATATCCCACTTCATGATCGGGCAAACATTTTACAATTGTTTGATCATCTACAACATAATGTGCGGAGGCATATATGATATTGCCATTCACCCTGATATAATCGCTGCTGTTGAAATAATTTCTGTTGGCCATCGCATTGGCTCCCCGGTTGGTATTCGCAGTCCAATGAACTATAATAGCCCTCAATTCTTTAAGACTTCTTCCGGGCCTGTTGTAATTATTTAATAATCGTTCCGTTATTGCTAGCATATATATAAGCTTTAGGCGTTATAATCATCATCATCCTGGCGCTGATCAGCAGTCACTTTTGCAATAAAAGTTGCAGCTGTATAGTTGTCTGGTGAATGCAACAATTTATTTTCAATTTCCTGCTTACTATATAATGCTCGCTTCACATTTTTATAATACAGCAAAGTATCCAGAAGATCGTGGAAAAATTTAGATCCCTGACTTAAAAATAATCCTGTAATAATGCATCCAATGATGCCCATTATAGAAAAATCAGTTATAGAATTCAATGCGATCATCTTTCCTTCTGCTTTAATCAGATAAAAAAAATCAGCATTACAAGTAATCGCGACAAGCATACCAACTATGCCCGACAACAATTGAATCTTTTTTCGCGTTTCTTTTCCCAATCTGCATCATCCGGTTTTTCAAGGATAGCGATTGGATATTCAATTTAATAAAATTGGATATTTTCTCTGTAATGAGGCTTAACATAAAAGCGTCACAACAATAGATATCAAAATATCATTTGTAGCCAAAGTTGCAGTTTGCATATATACAGATTTTATGAATGTTCATTATTGTATTATGGAATAAAATACATTTCAAATTTCCTTTCGTACGTATTCTGAAGCAATTGAACTCAATGCCATAATCGTCCACTGCGGATTAACTCCTATACTGGATGGAAAAATGGAAGCATCAGCTACATATACATTCTCAAATCCATTCAAACGAAAATCTGTACCAACAACACCTTGTAATGAGCTTTTGCCTATCATCGAATTTCCACCTTGTGGATGTGCAGTACTTAATATAAGGTCTGCTTGTCTGAGTTCATAGTCATCAAAATCATTTAAAAACTTATGATAACTTGCTTCATCGGAGAATTCAATTCGCATTCCGGGATTGAATGGAATTATGACCGATTTCGCACCAGCACATTTTCCTAGCTCAATCATATTTCTCATAGCTGCTTTAATTCGTTTCAGATCATCTGAAGAACTTAAATCAAACTCAAATGCACGACCTGTGATAGGGTCATATTTCTTATCGATGCGCCCTACGTTAGAAGATCCTAATAATATCCCAAAATTTAAATAATATTTATAATGCTTCAAAACATCTCTGTGCGTTTCAAAATTAAAGGGTAGTGTAATGGCAAAAGCAGCTGGCGGATTAAAATAAGTTTCAAAAACATATTGTTTTGTTTTGTGCAATGCCCCTAAAGTTATTTGCGTACCGTCGTAAGCCTTCAGTTCATCCTCAAATTCAAATGCAAATGGAAAGGCGTAATTGCACGCGAGATTTTTACCTACCGCATCATTTTTAAAACGGTCTTCTGTGCTTCTCATAATAAAATGTGTCGATGCAATGCAACCGCCACAAATCACCAGTTTTTTATTAATTTTAATTTCCACGGTTCCATCCTGAAGTTGAATCAAGACGCTTTTTGCGCTCCTGTTTCCAAGATTTGAACCATCTTCTGAGCCCGTGATAAATTTTAAAGCATTTGCATTGGTGAGAATGTCAACGCCTTTGCGCTCAGCCCAAGGTATATAGGTTTCATCCATCGAAAGTTTCTTTCCTCTTTTATTGCCGAGGTTCCATAATCCGTCTCCGTCTTCAAATCGGGCATTAACTTCGAGCGGGTCTATCATGGATAAGACATTTTCATTTTTTGCATTGAATGCATGGACTCCATCCATAAATTTGGCTCTTACCTTTTGATTGATGGCATTTGTGTCAATTGGATGTATGTTGATTTCTGCCCTAATCTTATCGTAATGCAATTGGATATTTTCTAGTGACAAACCATAATCCTTTTGCCAGCTTAGTTTCATCTCATCGGGTATCTGCAAACACACCGCATTATTGATGACTGTTGTTCCTCCTAAAGTTTCTCCTTGCAGCACTACCATATCAAATTTCTTGGTCTGCTGCAATCCTCCTTCTTTATACAAGCTTGCCAGCATTTCCATTTCATCGTCATTCATTTCTGTATGTCTCGAAAGCCGACTTCCTCTTTCTACTACTAAAATTCTTTGTGGATCAATTTTTTCATCAGAAGCAAGCCGATATGCCATAACCGCTCCTGCCGCTCCGGATCCAATAATGATATAATCATAATTGTCTTTAAAATTATTTTCACCTGCAGATGTACTGATTCGCTTTGCCTGAAGTGTTTTCTGTGGGATCGTTTCCGTTGGGCGAAAGTTTAAAGGATCCGTTTCATTTTCAGGGAGCTTGGGAACTATATCAAATGGAGCGGGAGAAAACTGAGTATCTGTCGCATATCTGTCCCGCCGTTCCGGCTCAATATATTCTACAAAAGCCCTGCCTTCAGTTGTCGACAAAAAAGATAGGGACGTTATGGCTTTGATAGAAATTCCAATTTTATTGGCCACGTTTGCAAATGCCGGAATAAATGCTTTTCCTACATCAGCAGGTTTTCTCAAAATGTATTTTTGTAAAAAATAAGCTCGCTCATCTAATCCCATCGAAGAAAATCTTGGGCGCAATGCCATTAGTGAACACAAAATATTTTCCAAAATAAAAAATGGAAAGTTGATGAGTCCACGTTTTCGTCCTTTGATATTTGCAATAAAATTGTCAATTTTTCTTACTGCAGATAGTGCATTGACATTATCCAAACCATAAATAGTTGTCACGGCTGCTTGAGCAGTGTCTGCTTCGGATGGATGCAGACATGTTATTTGAAAATCCATATTGTAATATAAACTCCTGGCCTTGCGAATGAGCCAAATCATCTTAATCCCCAATAAACTAAAGATCAAAAGATATATCTTTAAATATGCAGGATCTTCTAAAGAATTTACATAAAAAAATACAGACCATATACCTGCTGCAATCGTGCTGTAAAGTATCGGGTCCGTGAGATTATGTGTCAGAATACTCCTTGCAGCCTTATAGCGATAACAATAATAAGCTAACATAGCAGAAGTAAATGCAAAGGTGATGGAATTCAATAACATAGCTTCAGGTAAGCGGATAAGCGCAAACCATTTTTCAAAAAAGCCTTCCTGAAATGCTCCCAATAAAAATCCTCCAACCAATAATATCATTAAAACAACAAAGACGATGCTGACAAATAAATAGCTATACATTAACAACCGCTCCGCGATGGTTGCATCTTTGGATTTGTACTTCTGCTCCACAAATTTCTTGTCAAAATCTTTCTTACTGCGCAAATAGAGAATAAAACTCAAGAGCGTGACAAGGCTATCCGCAATTCCCGATTGAAATAAAAATTCTTCACCACTACTAAAGTAATATAAGTAAAAGGAGCAAATGGCTGCTACTAGATTGCCCAACATAAATATACGCAAGGCTAAATATCGAATTCCTGTATGAAAAGCTGCCGTCATGGCCAGCAAAATAAAATTGCTGATTTTACCAATGGTATGCGTTTGATGGAATGCATTGGCATAGGTATCTGTAATCAATTTTGCCAATTGTTCTGGCCAAATCAGGTCCGCACTTGCCATTGAAACAGTACCCACCGAACCGACCAGAAGGATTCCCAGATAAATTAGAAAAAAAATACCCAGAATTCTCAAGATCCAAAAATCAAAATCAATCTTTGATAAAAAATTCTTTGTGCCACCTGATTGCCACAATTGAACGCGCTTTGGCAATGCTATCGGGATGTCCTTAGTGCGCTCTTCATTAAATAACCGGTGATAATTTTCGTCGTAATGGGTCCCGGTCCTTGATACCATAAATGAAGCTATCATACGAGATATCCATAAACATAGCGGCCCCATGAGTAATCCATCGAATGATAACGTTATTAAAAATCGCAAGGGTACCTGTTCAAAATTATATATAAAACTCCCGTGGTAATAATTCCAAATTGCTCTTTCATCAAAACTCCTCATGTAATGAGTTTCCAAATAAAGATCTCCAATGTAGAGCGGAACGAGTATTATCAAGAAATGAAATATTGAACTTGATTTCCTGGTGTTAATGATGATCAAGGCATATAACACTCCAAACATAAATACTTCCGCAATTTGCCAGCACAGGCTTTTAAAAAAAACAATATGAAAAACGGAATCTATCAAAATAATCATACTTACCGTTATGCAGCTGCAAACAATCATATGCAGTATAGTTCTCTTAACATTAGATAGTCCATCTAATGGATCCCAAGCCGTGTAAGCTCTCAAATTTAAAATTGGTATCATATGATCGTCAATTTAAAGTTAAATATTTCATTTTGCGGTTTCTTAATTGGGTCTTCAGAATGAGTTATCTGAAGACCCGATTTATTAAAGAGCACTAAATTAAAGAAAACTAACAGTCGTTCATCTTAGCATCACCACCCCGAAATTTTTATCAAACTCATTCAAAAATTCTTCAAACTTAGGAGTCACTCTTTTCACGATCCTGCATTTATTGCTATAAGAAACACAGCGGATCAGTTGGTCCGTTTCACCGTTTTCAAATACAATTAAAATTTTAATGGGGACTTCAATGTCGGCTGCAGATTTTGAAGAAAGGCTTAGCGTCTGGTCTTTTGTCGTATAGTTGAAATCCTGATTTTTGATCTTTATTTTCCCTTCCGCATTTTGCCCCAATACGTTTTGATCCACAATCCAGGTACATATATTTACTTTGACGTTTCCGGTAATTTTTGCTTTAAAAATTCCCGTTTTAAGTTCTCTGTCCTGAAAATAAATCCCTTTCCAGTTCCCAACAACTCTATTGTATTTAAGTATCTGAGCATCATCTTTTGCTGTATTACTTTCCTGAACTTGCCTCGAAGCCTGCAATGGGGATCTGATCAATTTCAGTTTCTCCACTTCTGGGTTATTCACGCGCACATTCTGGAAATCATTCAAATGATTCTTTAAATGGCTATTGATCATTTTTGCATCCGTAAATGATATGGACTCCAATTTTAGTTTAGATTTGTCCAGTTCAAAACTCCTGCATTTAAAACTTCCCAAAATATCAAGCCGGTGAACTGATGTTTTATAGGTTTTATACCTCAAAACAAAATCAGTATCATTGATACTGCTTACCTGAAAAAATCCGAAAGCTCCATCTGAGGTTTTGTAGGCATAAATGATCTTTGTTTCGTAATAATCATCTTGAATAAATGGTAATGGAATGTATTGCGCAAAATGATGCAGGGGCAATTCGCCCAATATTCCATAATTGCGCATCAACAAATCATAGCGACGAATATATTGAAAGGCCTTTGATATACCGCCTACAGAACAAGAAGTTCCACATAAGATTTCTATTTTTCGCGACTGCGCTTCTCCTGTTAATTTAATATCTGCGCCCCCAAAATTCTCATGCTTTACAATGCCATTATCAAAATCCAGATAATCTCCCGGCTTGAGCCTCACGGTCCCTTCCGCTTTTACCGGCCAATATTCTTTAGGATACATGTTATAACCGACGGTCATATCATCAATAAAGGCTGTATCGAGAATATTTTCTACGCCTACCAGCCTTACATTAATATCTTCAATACTATTAATGGCATCCGTTACTTCCTGCGTAACGTTTTCAATAGTTGATTCTAATACAGACTCTGCGATGTAAATCAACAATGGCACAATAACTCCTCCAACAATTGCACCCAGTACGCCAAAAATTACGCCGCCCAAAAGTGCACCCAGGACCGCGGCACCCAAATAACAATACCAGGGTATGCTGATATCGATATCCGGATTATCGGTTTCAAAACTGACTCGCAATTCGCCTGCTACAATAGCAACCATAATGCGCGCAGAAAATGTGCCTGATGCATCATAACAGGTTCCACTCTTCGTTACAGTGCCGCTAAGTTGTATAAAATCATCTGCCGGTCGAATCGACATACTCGTAAGTTTGACGCCATCCCGAATCTCATGTTCTCCATTAAAACTGCAACCTGCAAATGAACCTGCCGGGATTCCAATGCCTTGTTCAATTCTTGGACTTATATTTCTGCAAATCCAAGAAAAATTGATGGCAACCGCAGCACCTGCGCCTTCTCTTGCAAATGCCCTGGTAAAATCATTCAGATTTCCTGCGGCACCACCACCAAAAGTCAAAATAATTCCCAATGCATCGTTATTTGTTGCCGTACTATCGTCTATCACTTTTACATCTGCTCTAGTAATGTCCAAAGTATTTGAGCTGCTTCTATTGACAGGAACCGGCATTATAGGTATGGCATTATTTTCTAAGCCGTTCCGAATTACATTCGCTGCTGCATTGGTCACCACTGTAGGTAATCCCGTAACAATTAAATCGCATCTATGGAGTTTGTTTGGAAAATCGAGAATCACTACATCCAGATTGGCATCATCTCTGTTTACATCCATACCCACTACTAAATCCAGAGTGCCCGATAAGCCTAAAGCCAGATTAAGGTCAATCAGCAATTGTATGGGATTTGTTATACTTGCTGGAACTCCAGCTGGTCTGTCAAAACTCAAACTCACTCCAAATCCAAGCAGATTTCCTAAACTCGAAGGCAACAAACTGGCCAAAAAGCCATCATTGTCAAATACCGCAGAGAGTAAATTTTGTAGTGATTGAGAACTGACTTCTATCACCATATCGTATCCGTGTGTTTGATTACCAGCCATGATTTATGTATTTTTAATGCTTATTTTAATATTGGGAGAAATTGTTTGTCCATTGGGAAGCACAAATGAATTTGATTTTGAAAAATCATCATAATTGAATGCCTCCATTTTTTGCTTCATCGAAAAATTTAAATCAATTTTTGCATTCTTAAAAAATTGAATAGGATTCTTCATGAAAATTAATTTTTCCTTTTCCGATTTTAAAGCTTTCATGATCTGCTCCTCATGATTTAAAATGTGTTCGAGATCCCGCGTTAAATCCGGCCTGAGCTTCAAAAGCATTTCTGAATGTTTGCTTCTATCAAAAACGTCCTTCAATTTTACTCCCGGAATTTTCACTTCGGTTTCAACATGCTTTACGTCCTTCTTTTTAAGATTTTGCTTGGCCATATTATTTAATTTATTAGTGAAGAATAATTGCTTATGCGTTTTTTAAGAATATTTTATCAAGCCTTTTTTGTTGGATGGATGCCGATTTAAAAACAACATCAAACTTATTGGTTACAAAATCATCCGGAATCAACACATTCCTTTTTCGAAGCATGATCCATCTGGGTTTGAGTTTGACATCATAAAGCGGAAAAATGGTGTCACAACAATTAAATACCAATTCCGTACAGGAAAGATTTCCAATGTTTGAAAAATCAAATTTAAAATCATACGCTTTTCCCAGGTTTTTCACCGCTTTTTCAAAAACGATCTTTTGGCTTGAATCAATGTCGACCTGCGGTTCAATGGTTTGATTGCGACGAAGGATAATGAGAAAATCGCATTTGCAAAAACTGATCAGATCTTCCATAAATACACCTTCTGCCATAGAATGTATAACTGCTTGTTTCCCGGTGTAAAATTTATTGGCAATGACATCTGCCATAAACAACTGCGAGTTTGTCGTGTCGCCTAAATAAAGTCCAGCATGGCTAAAAAATCCGGGTATGAATAAACCATCTAAATAGTTTGTATAACCTCGGATAAGGATATCACCGGCTTTCACAGAATCCAGGACCTTTCTAACTTCAGCTCCTTTCACTTTATAACTCCCGGGATCGTACAATATAAAAAATGGAAATTTGAAAACTTTAATGTCTCCAAAAAATTTGAGAAAGCTGTTGTAAATAAATGTAAAAATATTCATATCTTATGTTTTAACTAATATCGATAAATTCATAAAGAGGAAATGATTTATATCTCTGATTTTGAATATCTAGCGCAATGGAACTTGTCCATAAATCTTGCCTGATAAGTTTATTTCGTTCATGAATAATCCGTTCAAATGCATCGTCTTTTGGAAATTGAAAATCATTCATTTCAACTTTTTTGCAATCCCGGAGATCTACTTCAAATTGATTAAATACCTGATCACAAAAAGCCTTGTCCTGAATCAATACATTGCTTTCAGAATGGTGAAAAGCAGAACCATTTGCAATATTATAGGAGCCAATAGAACAAAAGGCATCATCAATCACCAGATTCTTCGAATGAAAAGCTCCCGCCTTCTGCCATTCATAAATCTCAATGCCATTTTGTAAAAGATACTTAAAGTGCTTTGTACACTCAACATACATCCAACCTAAAAGCCCGTTCAGCATAAGTGTTTTAGAGGATAACTTTGAATTGGTAATCAAAACAACTTTGACGCCGCGTTTGACTGCTGCTGCGAAATATTCTCCAAATATTTTTGGCGGCCTGATTCCATGACAACCCCAGTAGATGCGGGATTTGGCATTCCCGATTTTCTCAAGCAACTGATCTGTCAAATCCAATTTCGCAAGATCATAAGGCTTGTGCACGACATATTTTATATCCACACTACCGAAATCATTGTAGCTACTTGCATTTTTAAAATATTCAGGATACAAAACTTTATGGTACTGATCATTCTTATAAATTGGTCTGTATTCTTCACAAAACGATATGTATGTCTTCAATCGCTTATGATCTCTTGCTTTCCAGGCGTATTGCATTTCATAGTCTTTCAGAAACTGAAGTTGGATATCTCTTACACAATCTCCCTGTAAATAGACATCAGTATCTCTCCAGGCTTTAGGCTCTATTCCTCCAAATGCATATTTATCGCCCCAGTTAATGCCCCCCAGAATGACATACTTATTATCAACAATCATATACTTTTCATGAAAATGTTGTTTGAGTTTTAATTTAATATTCATTGCGATTTGCTTAAAAGGACTTCCCTTTTTTCGATCAACATACCACCCGTCTAATAATGAATTGTAGCCAAAAACTTCTATTCCGTATTTGCGCAGTTGTGACAAACTTCTTGTCATAAATGTGGTACGGTTGACAATATCATCGTATATGATGCGGATCCGGACACCGTTTTTCGCTTTTTGCTTTAGAATTTCCAATAATTTCTTGGTTGTACCATCATTCATAAATGAAAAAGTCACGATATGTATGGATTCTTTTGCCAGCTCCAATAGTTCCCAGCGCCTTTCGTACGATTGTTTTCCGCTTGGCAAAAACTCTATGGTATTGTTATGTGAATGATTCATCGGCTTCACTGATTATTTAATGTCTTCCTTCTTTTGTTCTGCTCTGTACACTTTTACGCGTTTGTTCTTCTCCAGATATTTAAATTTTTTTTCATAATCTCTGTCCAGAATCTGAATTGAATCAAGGGTCTTCGTTTTTCCGAGAAATTTTGTCTGTGTTTTTGATTCCTCCTGCAGCTCCTCCAATCTTCTCTTTTGTATCACGAGCGAATCCAAATCGTCCTTAATCATAACAGCAACCGTAGCACTATCCATAGACTTGGTTTCTAATATCGAATCAATTTCGGCCGATTTTCTTTCGTAGATTTCTTTAATATTTGAATAGGTTTCTGCTTTTTTCCTATCCTTATACGTATAAAAAATATATGCAGATATAATAGTGATAAATAAAGCAGCTACAATAATCAGCGGTGAATATTTATGAACCCTTCCTTTCATGGATTCCTGCTTAATATTATAGTTTGTATTGGGTCCTTCGATGAGAATGAATATAAAAATGACTAGCAGCAAGAGTATGCCAACTGATATGATAATTTCAAATGTATTCATAAGAATTTGTTTTTAATTTAGTTACCAGTATTTTTCTTAAGTATGACCATCATGGTACCGCTCCAGCTCAGACCGGCAAATAAAGATTCTTTGATATCATCAGGATCTAATAATAGAAATGCCAGAATACAACCCATTACCGGAATTAATAAAAAGTTGGCCCTGAAATAAAATGTTTCCGTTTTATTGGGAAACATCTTCTCCAGAAATGGAATGGCGCCTTTGAATTCTGAAGAATATAGGGATAAAATATGCCCACACAAGGCTCCTATATAGGTAATGAATAATGGATCTGTTACAATTTTAAAGATATCAAACTTCATATAATTTAGTTTTTAAAAAATGAATGAAAGACATATACGCGTTATTTATTGTTTATAAAAATCTATTCAATTGCTGCCTTGAAATGTTATCATATTATTATAATTCATGCTATTTCGCTTCCCATTTCATCCGATCTATCATTCTTAGCTGGCTCAATTTTTGATGCACTTCCGGTTCAATTCCATGCTCAATCGCTTTTTGCTTTATCCTGTTTGTAAGTTGGTCTATAGCTTCCGTTTGTCTGATTTGGTCGATTTCTGCCATCATTATATTATTTAATTGTTCATTGAATTTAAATTGTTTCTTAAGCTCTGTATTTTCGGTTTCCAGTGCCTTTTGGTTTTGTAACGACTTCCTTCGCAGGATGTACAACCAGGTCAAAATGCCCGCCAGTAGAGCTATACCTGCAATCAGTTGCCAAAAATATTTTTCCCACCATTTTTCATTTTGCTGCTCCAATGAATCTACGATGGCTTGCATTTTAGATAATGTGGCATCAATAGGAGCCATAACTGTTCGAATGAATGCATCTCTGGTTTGATCGTTCAATACCCCGGACCTGAGTTCTGATCCCAATGAATCCAGCTCTATGGCATCAATGGCGGCTGATACAAAGCCTACTAACAGTTGTTTGTTGTTGTCAGATAATATAGAAGCAAATGCCCTTTCAATATTGTTTTTGGATTCTTCGCTTGAAAAGCTCTTAAACAAGCCCTTCAGTAATGCGTCCAATTCGCGTTCAAGATTCACGCGCAGGATGTTTATAGATCTTTGAACGGAATCTGAAGCAATCTCATCGCGAACACCAACGATGGCTTTACGGGCGACAGAATCCAGATCTAATTTCTTCAATCCTACAGCAAGTTTTGCAAAAAGGGTATCCATCAATCGATCAGATACTTTTTCAAGATTTTGAACTGAAACTTCGTCAGCGGCTCCTGATATCAATCCTAAGATTAACTTGCGACTTGCGCTATCAAGAGGAAAAAGTTCTTCTGAAATCCGGTCAACGCTATTGCCAACGCGATCTGCACTATTAAATCCGAGATTCTTAACCCATCCGCATGAATTCAGTAGTAAAATCATAAACAAAATGATGCTTAAGATCAGCGCGACAGATCCATTCCATTTTCCGTTCATGACTTTAAATTGCATGATTAGGAATAAAATTGTTAAATGGAATTAATTCACGATTAGGAGCATCCCATTCCAAGAGTTCTGCATTAATTTTTCTTTGCCCATCCAAACTTATGTGGACCACATTGTAGGTAATCCCGATTTCAATGCGTTCGTATTTTTGAACATATTTACTGGTCCAGGTACCTGAATTAATATATTCTTTCCCATCCTGTACAATATGTTGTGGATAATGATTGTGCCCTACTACAATGTAGTCAAAAGCTGACAGAGATCCTCCTTTCCCAATGTCTTTTAATGCAGATTCAGAAAGAGGTGGATCAGATAATTTTAACCAGAAAAATAGCTTTTTAAAAAATAACCGAAAAGCTATGGGTATAAGAATGTTCAACAACCCTTTTAATCCAATATTGACGTATTTTATGATAACACCTGAAGTAACAGAGTTAGTATCCCTATTTTCAATAAAATTGGTGGGTAGCTCGATATAAAGAACTACAAACAAAACAAGAGGTATAAAAACAAAAACAATCCAGAAAAAAGCCCGAAGGAAACTTTCCTGAAAGTTCTTCTGGACCACATAGTAAGCATACCCACCATAAGATTTTATAATATTCCAGACCTTCTTAAAATTTTCGTCTATCAATGCATTAATCATACTTCCCTTTACCGTCAAATTATCCACAAATGGAAAATCCAATTCTACTTTATTGATCAGATATCTATTAAAAAAAGATCCAAATGGAATGAATAATTCTTTTTCACTAGGGTTTATTACACGAAGTGCTTCCTTCTTATTAAAAAAACGATGCTTCGGCGCTACGAGATTGTATTCATAATCCGGATCAATCGATGTCATTTTTTCATAATTATGCCCATGATCAATCCACACTTTATCGTAGATAGAAAATGCTTTAATCGAAAAAACAATATTCGTTTCAAAAACCGAACGCAGATTGATGTGCGCCCCATGAATTTCCCATATACGAAATTTAAAATAATCTTGAAGCCAGCTCCAATACCATTCCGGGTCATGATTCCCAACATTAATGATGATTTGATTTCCCGCACCCACCCATACACTCAATGCGTGAAAAAACGCTGCGTGCCCTTGCATGCAGCACATCAATTTCCAAATGCATTTATAATTATTCGTTTTAAGCCCGTATTTTTTTTCTTTAGAACTCACACAATTAGGAGGAATCGAAAAATGTGGCTGTACTTTATGGATCTCCTTTTGCCAGTCACTAAAATTTTCTTTGCTATGCGGAATCAAAGTAATCCTGATGTAGTCTATAAAGTCACCATTAATAATAAGGCATAATGGAGTACCGCCGCTTTCATTAAATCGTTGCTGTAAGTGTTGCAATAATTCCGAGAACTCAGTATCAGAAAAAAAATTTTCGGTGCCCAAAGTCCGGCCTCTGTCCAGATTCCCCTCCGCCAAATGAAGGTCAGATACAATAAAACTATGATCCCCTATGGGTATAGCCTGAATCATGGTGGATTCTTTTAATGATGAAGCAAATCGTTGTAAAACAAATCAAATGTACTCTATGCCCTTAAGCCTCAGGAGGGGATAAACACTGTATTTGAAGGGGGATTATCCTGTATTTGAAAAAACATGGTATTCCAGATTGACAAAACCCTATCCAAAGAACAACTTAGATTGCTTGGGCAAGTTTGATTCATGCTCCAACAACCATTGCTTCCTCCACATCCCTCCGGCATATCCGGTGAGCGATCCGTCTTTTCCAATGACGCGGTGGCATGGTACAAGAATAGCAATTGGATTTTGTCCATTCGCATTTGCTATAGCTCTGATCGCCAGAGGCTGTTCCATTTTTAAAGATAGCTTTTCATAACTGATGGTCTGTCCAAATGGGATTTGAAGCAGCTGTATCCAGACCTTTTGCTGAAATTCAGTACCCAATAAGTGCAGAGGTAAATCAAATTGCCTGATTGTTTTGTGAAAATATTCGTCCAATTGTTTGACCAGCAATTCCAGGGATTCATTTGTTTGCTCCTTTACTTCCAATTCCCATTTTATACAAAAGGCTTCCAGTTGTCTGCGCTGAATATCTTCTTCTTTAAATTCTAAATAACAAATCCCTTGGTCTGTTGCTGCAGCCCATAAATCACCTATAGGACTTACATAACTTACGATGTGAACACTCGTTAGTTTTGATGTTTCTGTACATAAAACCATTTCCACTATGGATTTAAATAGGTTTTGAGCCAGGCATGAAGTTCTTTGTAAAAGAAGCGGCTGTTTTCCGCTTTCAGGATCCAGTGGTTCTCTTCAGGAAAAACAATGAGTTTCGAAGGTATTTTTTGTCGCTGTAAGATATTCCAATTTTCAATGCTATTGTTGACCGGTACGCGATAATCAAGTTCTCCAATGGTTACTAGCATAGGTGTTTTGAATTGATCTGCATAATACATCGGATTTTGTTCTTTCCAAATTTTGGAATTGGACCAGGGTGTGCCCCCATTCATCAGTTCTCGCCCAAAAATATGATCACTGGAACCCCACTGCGAAATACTGTTCACCAAACCCGCATGACTGATCAGACACTTATAATGCGAAGTCGTAGCCTGTAACCAATTGGCGAGGTGCCCGCCATAACTTGCGCCGCCTGCAGCCTGTAGATTGCCATCAATGAAAGCATATTTTTTAATGGCATAGGCAGCTGCTTCATTAATCTCATCTGCAGGACCTTTGAATGGATCCAATATAATATCTTGTGTGAACTTCTCTCCATATCCGGTTGATCCCGTATAATCGGTAAATAACAAAACATATCCGGGACTTGCTAATAAGTGGTAGTTCCAGCGGTATGACCAGTTTTCTTTCCAGGCTCCTGCCGGTCCACCATGGATAACCACAAACAGTGGATATTTTTTACCCTCCTCAAAATTGGCTGGCTTCACGAGCAGATTGCGGATTTTTTTTCCACGGCTACTGGTAAAATAAAAGGTCTCGTATGTAGATAGTTTCAGACTATCCAATCCAGACTTATTGGCTTCAGATAAAAGCTTGTGTGGTCCATTCTTATCAATTCGCACGATCTCAGCAGGATTGTTCACAGATTCCCAATTGCTTACTATGGCCGGAGGGTATGTATTGCTGAGACTCAGATTGGAATAACTACCAACTGTTAGTTGGTCAAAGGATTTGGCATTTCCTCCTTGAATCGAGAATACAAATAATTTATCCCGGCCATGGTCTTCGGCTGTGAGATAGATTTCTTGACCATGACTGGTAAATTGCTGGATGGGTCTGTCAAGGTCTTTACAAATGTATTTTTTATGTTCCATGGTCGGCCAGTCAAATCTTACCAATTGCGGAAGATTGTACAACTTTCCATTATTATGCGCATTCTCAAGACATAACAGGTATTTTCCATCATCGCTCAGGGTGGGGTCCGAATATTCAAAACTACCATCCGTTAGTTTTGTTTCTGTTCCACCATTCACAGATAAGGAATACAAATGAAAGACCGGTTCCCGGTAGGCCTGGGTATTTCCTTCTGTGCTTGCTGCAAAGAGAATATCTTTGCCATCTTTGGTCCAATTGGCAGATCCTAATATGAACCCTGTTTCATTGACAATCCTTACATCCAGGAAGAGATCTCTGGCCTGAGTGCTATCAATGTGTTGAACAAACAAATGCGTTTGTTTTTCATCTTTCCATTTGTCCCAATTGCGAATGGGAAAACTGGTGTACACCCTCGCAAGGTATTTTTGTTTCTTTTTGTCTTCAATCTTTTTCTTATTGCAACTATCTGCAAAACATCCCGGAAATACGGAACTGTTGAATAGTATCCTTTTGCCATCAGGGCTCCACCTGATACCCGAAGCGCCAGTACTGACTTGTGTTAAACGTTGTGCTTCGCCACCTTCCATGATATTCAATAAATAAATCTGCCCGGCTTCGTCTCCTTCTCTTTTTGCTGTGAATGCAAGATATTTGCCATCAGGGCTCCAGGAATAATTTCCTTCACCCGCTTTTCCCGTCGTCAGTCTTCTTGCTTGTTTATTTCCGCTGACCGGCATGATCCAAAGATCACTTACTTGCTCTTTTTCATCGTATGAGGGCTCAGAAATCGAATAAACCAACTGGCTTCCGTTCGGACTGATGGCTGGTGCACCAACGCGCTTCAGCAGCCACATGCTTTCGTGTGATATGGGTTTTTTCTCTTGCGCTAGCATGAACAAACCTGAATGCAACAGGCATATAACAAGGCATATTTTTTTCATAAATATTAGTTTTGGTTTTTTGAAGTTAAAAATTTTTTGAATGTTATTATCCAGAATGAACGAAAAGTAACTAGCCCTTGTGAGCTGAATTTCAATTTATTTTCCCCAAACAGCTACGCGGGATCTTCCTTTTCCACGACCTTTCGTTTCATACCAAAATTCAATTTTGGAAAGTCTGCGTTTTCCACCGTCCAAATCTATGATGCGCGTCTGGCCACCTTGCCTAATGATGGATTTAATGGCTACATCCTGTACACCGCCATTATCAAAAAATACTTTCATGTCGTACATTCTCAATGGAGCATCGGTCACCCGGACCACTAATTTTGAATATTCGTCCCCAATATTTCCAACATGAATCATATCTCTGTCTACGCCAAAATTTACCCATTTATCAGCGATAAATTTCCAGCCATCAGATTCAACGGTTTTAGAAGTTCCACAAGAAAAAAAACAAAAAGTAAATCCAAAAACAATATAAACCAGTCTTTTCATTATTAATTTTTTGCGAATATAAGCTTTCTGCTGATTTGTCAATAATCCTGTAAAAGACGTCTCAATTCCATTTAAAAGCAGTATTATGGTTAATTTCGCCGCCGAATATGTTTGCAAATTACGATGTTATAGTAGTAGGTGCCGGCCACGCAGGTTGCGAAGCCGCGGTGAGTGCCGGCAATATGGGATGCAGGGTCTTGCTGATTACGATGAACATGCAAACGATTGCTCAAATGTCCTGTAATCCAGCTATGGGCGGTGTTGCTAAAGGCCAGATTGTTCGCGAGATTGATGCCTTGGGTGGTTATTCAGGTATCATTACTGATGAAACCCGCGTTCAATTCCGAATGCTCAACCGCTCTAAAGGCCCCGCCATGTGGAGCCCCCGTGCACAAAGTGACCGCAACCTTTTTGCACGCAAATGGCGCAATATGCTCGAGGCCCATCCGCTGATCGATTTTTGGCAGGATATGGTGAAAGGTCTGCTCATGAAAGATGGCAAAGCCTGCGGGGTCATCACCGGTATGGGGCAGCAGATCGAAGGAAAAACAGTCGTGCTTACCAATGGTACTTTTTTAAATGGTATCATTCATATTGGCGAAAAACAATTTGGTGGCGGGAGAGCTGGCGAAAATGCAGCAACGGGAATTACAGAGCAACTCGTACAGCTCGGTTTTGAAAGCGGGCGAATGAAAACAGGAACGCCTCCGCGATTGGATGGTCGGACCATCAATTATTCAATTCTCGAAGAACAACTCGGCGATGAATATCCTTCTCGATTTTCTTTTTTAAATACCAATGTTCCCGACAAACAACTGAGTTGCCATATCAGTTATACCAACAAAGAAGTCCACGATATCCTCAAAACAGGTTTCGATAAAAGTCCAATGTTTTCCGGAAGAATTCAGGGCCTCGGTCCGCGCTATTGTCCTTCAATCGAAGATAAAATCGAACGCTTTGCAGAACGCGAGCGGCATCAGCTGTTTATAGAACCCGAAGGCTGGGATACACATGAGGTTTATTTAAATGGATTTTCTTCTTCTCTTCCGGAAGAAGTCCAATATAAAGCACTACAAAAAATACCTGGACTTGAAAATGTAAAAATGTTCAGACCGGGATATGCCATTGAATATGATTATTTTCCACCTACGCAGTTATCTCTGAGTCTCGAAACGCATTTAGTTCCTAATCTATTCTTTGCGGGTCAAATAAACGGTACCACAGGTTATGAAGAAGCTGCCTGTCAGGGATTGATTGCAGGCATTAACGCTGCGTTGCGCGTAAGAGACGAACAGTCGTTCGTATTGTCGCGATCTGAAGCTTATATTGGAGTGCTCATCGATGACCTCGTCAACAAAGGGACCGAAGAACCCTACCGAATGTTTACATCCAGAGCTGAGTTCCGGATATTATTGAGACAAGACAATGCAGATCTTCGTTTAACGCCAATGACCGAAAAACTAGCGATGCAAAATGTAAGCGAACGATTGAAGCGCGTGCAACAAAAAATGGAAGATCATTCAAAAATATTCAAATTATTGCAAAGCATTTCACTTTCTGCTGACAACATCAATCCTTATTTAATGAGTATTGACTCATCTCCCATCGAGACCAAAACAAAGTTAAGCCTGATCCTTACAAGACCCAATGTGAGTTTAACTGCCATTTTTCAGCAACTTCCAAATATCGCTTCAGAATTTTCATCCTTTGATGACGAATCATTACAAAGTGCAGAAATCCAGATAAAATACGAAGGCTATATCAAAAAAGAACAAGAAATGGTCGATAAAATGTCTCGCCTAGAACACATCAAACTATTTGCTGACTTTGACTATCATGCCATTCCCGCACTCAGCAACGAAGCCAAAACCAAACTCAGTAAAATCAAACCTAACTCCATCGGACAAGCCAGTCGCATCAGCGGCGTATCACCTTCAGATATTTCGATATTGCTGGTTTATCTGGGGCGATGAGTAAATTTAATGTGGGGTAAGAAATATGGGCAGGCAGGAAGTTGTCTGTTTGCCTTTTTGGCTGTTAGGCTTGTAGGAAGAAGTCTGCTTGTCTGTTAGTCTGTTAGTCTGTTAGTCTGTTAGTCTGTTAGTCTGTTAGTCTGTTAGTCTGTTAGTCTGTTAGTCTGTTAGTAATCAACACAGACTAACATATGTTAGTTCAAATAAATACATATTTTTTTTAATTTTTTTTTGAACTTTACTCGTTAAAAGATATTGCTCTTTAATCTTTAATCTTATTCATGTCCCGTAGGGACAAAATATTGGTAGCAGATTAGGAAAATCATTCCTAGCGTGCCGTAGGTACGCAAGTATGCTCTTAAGTAAAAGATGCACTTCATTTACCACCACACAAAGCTTTTAGCTTTAGGCTCTTAGCTTGCTCACCATACCGCCTTTTCAATTGAAAAGCCATGCTTCTTTTGATCAACAATTACAACCAAAGGAAAACACTTCATGAACGTGATTCTAAAAAGTATTCTTTCCTCTTTTTGAATTTGCATCTCAAAAAACCCAGGATGTAAATTACTCAGATCAAAATTAAAATTTGATTGAGTCAACAACGATGCACCAATTTGATGATTATATTTTCGGTCGAACAATAAACCGGTTGCCGGTAGCCCTAAATCTTCTGGCCAAATGATCTGTATGATTTGTTTTAGCTTGTCTTCTGAATCTTTTAAGCTCAACATTTGCGAATCCGTCCATAAATGCAGTAAGTTGACTTTAGAATCTGAATCTTCTGATCGGATTGATGTTACACGGCCGGGACCACTATTTAAATCTACCCCCTCAAAAATTTCAACAGGGCACAATTCTGTATCCAAAAAAGATAAGTCCATGAGCCTTCCCCTGCCATCATCAGGCAAATGATAAAATCGTTTAGGATTTTGTCGCTCATACAAAGTAGGCTGGTCTTCTACTTGATTGAAACTTTCAATTAAA
The DNA here is from genome assembly GCA_016719615.1 of Saprospiraceae bacterium. Classification (NCBI taxonomy): domain Bacteria; kingdom Pseudomonadati; phylum Bacteroidota; class Saprospiria; order Saprospirales; family Saprospiraceae; species Saprospiraceae bacterium. The sequence goes on along the minus strand of JADJYQ010000006.1, from coordinate 405,228 downwards.
TCAAATACACTTCCAGCGTAATGTTTTACGATAGGATATTTGAGAAATACCAGCGGCATTTCAGAATTTTAATAAAGCAATAATGGAAAGAACAAGCAAGACCATCAACATCAAAAGGATACCCACCATATAGGATGTTCCTGCTCCAGGACCTTGATTAGAATAAGCATTGATGCCTTTCTCTATTACAAAATGACTGCCCAGAAACCCGGCAACAATGAGCCTCAATAAGAGCAATTTTTTAGGAACAAATGCCAACCAATACAATCCGAAACTCAATGGAAGAAATATCAGCGGAACGATAACGCTCATCCTGATCCAGATTTCATCCATAAATTTATCAGGTGGATTGGTAAGCCTTATCACTAAACTTACCAAAGCAAAAAGCAACAGCCAATATAATTCTGGCCCCAAGAGATAATTTGTCCATCGATTCATTTGATTCCATATTTATTAAAGTAAAAGTAATGATAAATAAATGTTTGAATATATTTAAGATAAGTTTGCAATCTTTAAAAGTGTAGTTAAATAATCGGAATCTATCTGTATTGCTAAAACTTTATAATTTTGCAGGGTCTCCTATTTTCTGATACTTTCAAAGTCATCTAAATGATCAGCAAGAATGAATTCAGGCTTGATATTTAAATTAGGGCTCGTTGCAAATGTTTTGCTCATTATCCTTTCTGTTTCCGGCATGTATTTGAGTCGTGGCAGCGAGGATGGGTTTTCACCTCAAGGTAAAATTCTGGCCTGGCTGATTCCAGTTATTTTAAGTCTCCTTATCATGCTTGCTTTATTTCTAAGAAATAAAGGAAATATGACTTTAGCCAATATTTTACTATGGATTCCGGCCACTCCCTTTATAATTGGTGTTTTGATCACAGGATTTTTGGCATTGGTATTTAATTTATTTGGAAAATGAATTTAGATGAAATCAGGATTTACTGGAATTGCTCACAGCTAAACGCTCTATTCGTAAGCTATTTAATTTTCTAATGATATACATTATTTACTTTTTATGCGCATTTATTACCGGATGTCAAATCTTGAATATTTTGCAATATAAACATATAGGTGGCGATCGTGCGGTAGGTCAGGCCTGGATGATGATCATACTTGGAGTCCTTTTTGTCATTACCACATTGCTTTTATTTTGGATGATGAGCCGTAAAGGATACTTTTCATGGTTGAATGAACACTTGAGTTTTCCAAATATATTTACCATCTTGTTTTGCATTTCATATATAGTATCTGTGTTTTTCAGCAGTACATTCAAAATAGAATGGCATAGCGATGGCGGATATCCTCTTTTGTTAAGGTATTTATCACAGGCACATATATATCTATGGATCCCCTTGTGCGTTATGATTCCGTTTTTCTTTCTAATAAGAAATGGAGGAGATGTAGGCATGAGTTTTAGCTATGTGAAATATCCGCTCTATGTAGGCATCCTGCTTAGTTCATTATATTCCGGTTTAAGCTTTTATGGGTAGAGGGTCAACCAGGTGAAGACTTCGCGCATGATAAGTCGCGAAAAGCAGGAAACACACGATCATTATCATCTTCAAAATTTAGAAACCATTGATAAATATGCAACTGATGATAACATCTCAGGATTGCTGAGTTATTCTTTTCCCGCCAGACCTAAGGACATTCATGAAGCTGCATTGAAAAAAATTAAAGAACGAACTGACTGGGAAGAACAAATTCTCCAGGTATTGAAAAACAGAGAGCAATATACAGCAGCCTATTATTTCCTATGCGGCAACGCTTTAAATCAAAAAGAGAAATTTAAAGAACCGCTACTACAAAGTATTGTTTCTTTATCAGTAGATGTTGGAGAATTTCTGAAAGAAGCGAATAATTTTCAGGATTGGACACTGGACCATTTTAATATTCCATTAATGCTCGAAGCGTTAAATTTTCATTTTAAAGAAGATGGTAAGTATTTTGGACAAAATGTGAAACACTTAAAGTTAGCTATTCAAAATAATACGCCTCAGGAAGCCAGGAAAATTCAATTCAATGCAGTGAAGGCAATAGATGGATGGCTTCAAAAAAATAAAATCCAATAATGAAATCAATCATCTTAATCAATGAAAGTATTTTTGTCTTCGCAGTCATTTGCTTCATGAATATTTCATGTAAGTTGTCCTCTCCCGTTCAGAATTCAGAAGGGACAAGAACTCAGGATAGTATTGAAATTGCGAATACGATCCATGAATTTTACCAATGGCATCATTCCAAATCGACTGATACCATTAATGATTACAATTTTGTGGATGATCGTGGCGATCGATATCGACTTATTGCTGATTTATTTCAGCTTTACTTGGATAAGCTATATTCAAGTGGGTATTTAAGCCGCTCATTTATTCAAAATGAAAAGAATTTCTATCTGGAATGTGAAAAATTGTGGCAACATGAAATCGTTGGAGAAGTTCCTTCCTGCATGGATGGCGATCATTTTTTTTGCGCGCAAGAATGGGATTTGAACTACTGGATAAACACCGCAATTACCCTTGATCATTTACAATCTGACACAGCTTCAGTTAGAATGATCGGTACTTCATTTGATATACCAATTGAACGCAGATTTTCACTGATTCGCGAAGATGGCTCCTGGAAAATGGCTTACATCGAATGCGATAGGGGTTGATCAAATGTTTTCAAGCATCGTAATACACGATTGAATCGTCGTTAATTTCAAAACGCCAGGATGTTGCCTTTTCACGACGCACATGAGATGCTACCAATAATAAGGTTTCTCTTCGTTTATCTAAAGAAATTCCAGTTTGCTTTTCCCAGTTTTCAGATTTGGGAATATCAATGACCAAATGCGCCGGATATCCTCCCATTTCGTAATAAAATGGAAGGCGATTTTTTCCTTCAATGTAATAAATGGTACCGCACCTTCCCTGCTCATCGTATTCAAGCCGTGGTTCATCATCCTTACTTTCCATAATCTTTGAAAAAACATCTTCAAGTATTATTTGAGCTTTTCTTCTGATCTCCTTTTCACCTGTTGTAAAGTCTTGAAAATCACCAAATGTATCTCGGTCAAATGTTTCCGGTTCTGTTGGCATCGGCCCTAGTGCAAGTTGCTTCAATGTTTCATCTGCATCCTTTATATAATTTTGAAAGTTCCTATGGTCGATCACATCTGAATCATAAGGCGCTATAACAAGGTCCGAATTTAAGTTGTCTTGTTTTTGAAAAACGAACAAATGATACCACCCATCATTATGATTTATCTTTAAAGCGTATAGCCCGGGTTGAAATAACAGCGAATCCCATATGATTTGTTTAGAACCTCCGACTTTGTCCAAAATTATTCCGCTTTCTACGATGTCGTCTCCTAAAGTAAGAGTATAATCGGTATAGCCCAAATGTGCAGCTTGTGGAAGCCAGAGTACCAATTGCTGAGATGAAGAATATCTGACAAATTTTACGACCAAGGTACCCAGGCCTTCAGGTACTGTCCCCTCATTCCGGAGTTCAACAAATTTAAGAAAACCATTGTAGATTTGGGTCATTGGAATGAAGCTGTATGATCTGTAAAAATAGTTAAATTTCTACAGCGAAGAAGATTCTAATTCGCATGTTGAATGACACGACCTGATTTCCTTCATTTAAAGTAGCTCTAAATAAAAATTCTGAACTAACAAGTGTTAGTTCAGAATAAAATATTACACTTATTTGTAATTTTGAAAGCTTAAGATGTAAAAACTATCAAACCTGCGTGCCCAGGAGCTTAAAGTTTACATTTCTATCTCCTCTTTACCCTTGTGGTCTTCGTCGTTTTTACTTTCGTATTTCCCCTGGGTCCGGTGACTGTTTTTGTGGTCTTGGTTCGGGTCACTCTGTATTTTCCAAGGTTTGTTGCATGTCTTGTTTTCACCGTTACTGATGCGGTGCGGTGCGGCGTATAAACTCTATGCGCATGAACTACGCGATGTGTGCGGACTACAGGATAGTGTCTGTGATAGCGGTGGTGGAATGGGTGCCATACGTGCCAGCTGAACGGTCTCCAGGGTCTCCACCAACCCGGGTAGTGACGCCAGCGCCATGGTGAGATCCAGGGTCTGTAGGCAGGTGCATACACAAATCTTACACAAGGCCATGGCCATACATTGATAACAATAGCCATTTCTTCATCCATATCATAAAATGGATTGGGTCCTCCACCTTTCATTTCGTCTCCACCTTCTTTTTCCGGAGATGTAATCTCCTCTTGTGGTTCGACGATGACTTGTTCGCCATATATATCATCGTCACCTATAATTTGAAGGATTGCAGATTCTTTTCCATCCTTTTCAAGCTCAATCACAGCTATATCCTGGTTTTCATTTTCGGAAACGGGTACTTGCAAAATAAATACATGCACATCGCCGTCTACCTTACTGATGACTTTCACATAATCTATGTCGCCGTCACCATTCAAGTCCAGATTATTGACCTTATTGTCTTCCGTGTTAATTCGTTTTTCAAAATCCTCCGGCGAACTTGATTGCTTAAACATTTCTAATGCCCCTTGTAAACTGAAATGGTCACCCGGCAATCCTGTAGAATCTGTTCCGGATGACTGAGAAAAAGCAGGCATGTTCCATATTGTACAAGCGAGCCAAATGAACATCCAATTGAAATTTATTTTTTTCATTGTTTATAATTTTTAAGAATAGATTCCAAAATTACGATAAAGTTTAAACCGGATTGGATAATAAATGCAGTGCTTCACGAATCAAGACATTAAAAATCCATGGTCTTCAACAAAATTTCTGATGGAGTGCAGCCTTTTCAATTGAGATCTGTTTTCAATCTATAATTCAATTGAAAATGAATGTTTTATGTAAAATTGAAATGGCGCCTGGCATTTAAGAACTTGAAGCCTGCAAAAATATCCTCAGGATTATCTTTTTCATTAGCATTCCATGCATGCAAATCCTATTTTTGCAGCCTAATTCAAAAAACATGCATCTTTTTCCACGTTACGACCAGTTCCAATCTCGTCACATTGGTACTGTAGGCAACGATACTGCACATATGCTGAAATCCATTGGCGTGCAGAGTCTCGACGAACTGATCCAACAAACGGTCCCCGATAACATTCGCCTGACAAGTGGACTTAAAGTTCCGGAATCCCTTTCCGAATTCGATTACCTCCAAATGCTATCTAAACTGGCAGCAAAAAATAAAATCTTTAAAAATTTTATCGGTCAAGGATATTTTGGCACCGTTACGCCGAATGTAGTATTGAGAAATGTATTTCAAAATCCGGGTTGGTATACACAGTACACTCCATATCAGGCTGAAATTGCCCAAGGTCGTTTGGAGGCCTTGCTGAATTTTCAAACGATGGTAGCCGACCTTACAGGTCTGCCCATTGCAAATGCATCTTTATTGGATGAAGGTACCTCAGCTGCCGAAGCAATGCTGATGTTCTACCATCAGAAAGCAGCAAAGTCCAAAGAAGAATCACCGGATGTATTTTTCGTAGATCAAAACGTATACGAACAAACTTTGGCAGTTTTAAAATCTAGAGCCTGGCCTGCAGGAATAAATATTGTTGTGGGCAACTGCTCTAGCGATCCTATTCCGGATCGTTGCTTTGGTGTATTGTTGCAATATCCCGACAGAACCGGAAAAATTATCAATCCTGAAAATGTCATCAAAAAAGCTCACGATAAAAATTGCCTCGTTGCTATAGCCACTGACCTAATGGCCTTGTGTCTTTTAAAAAGCCCGGGTGAAATGGATGCAGATGTTGCTTTTGGCAACAGTCAACGCTTTGGCGTGCCTATGGGCTTTGGTGGCCCGCACGCTGCTTTCTTTGCTACCAAAGAAGACTTCAAACGCAGTATACCGGGAAGAATTATAGGGGTGTCTATCGACGAAAAAGGAAATCAAGCCCTGCGCATGGCTTTACAAACCCGCGAACAACACATTCGCCGCGAAAAAGCAACTTCCAACATCTGCACTGCACAGGCCTTGTTGGCCATAATGGCTTCTATGTACGCCGTTTATCATGGACCTATTGGTCTCAAAGCCATTGCGCGAAGAATTCACGATCTGACTTGCGCTCTTGCACAAGCCTTAAAATTTATGGGCTACACTCTGGAAAATGAATCCTTTTACGATACACTTTCCATACAAGCAGATCAAAAACAAATGGACGCGATTAAAAGTAAAGCTTTGCAACTTGGCGTTAATTTGTGGTATACAGATTCTTATGTACAGATCAGCCTCGACGAAAGTCACGGAATCGAAGACTTACAAGTGTTAGTTTCTGTTTTTACCCAGGAGAAAACAGCAAATATAACAATGGCTACCAGCCCTTCTATGCCAAATGAATTGATTCGAAATACCCATTACTTATCACATCCGGTATTCAACCGTTATCATACTGAAAGTGCTATGATGCGATATATAAAGAGCCTGGAAAATAAAGATCTCTCTTTAGTACATTCCATGATCTCATTAGGTTCGTGCACGATGAAACTCAATGCGGCAACAGAACTCATTCCTGTAAGTTGGCCTGAATTTTCAAACATACATCCTTTTGTTCCTGGTCATCAGGTTGAAGGTTATTTACAAATGATCCACGAACTCGAAGACTATTTAAGTGAAATTACAGGATTCACAGCTTGTTCTCTGCAACCCAATTCCGGAGCCCAAGGCGAATTTGCCGGATTACTCGCAATAAGGGCTTATCACGAATCCAGAAACGATCACCACCGAACAATTGCTCTCATTCCCGCTTCTGCTCATGGAACCAATCCTGCCAGCGCGGTCGTTGCCGGTTATGATGTTGTCGTTACGCCCTGCGACGAATTGGGAAATATTATCGTCTCTGAATTAAAAGCAAAAGCAGAACAGTATAAAGATCAACTTGCCTGTTTGATGGTCACCTATCCTTCAACACATGGTGTTTTCGAAACGGCCATCCGCGATATTTGTAAAATCATTCACGATAACGGAGGTTTGGTCTATATGGATGGGGCTAATATGAATGCTCAGGTTGGCTTGACCAGCCCCGCAGCTATCGGCGCTGATGTTTGTCATTTGAATTTGCATAAAACTTTTGCAATCCCTCATGGTGGCGGCGGACCAGGAATGGGTCCGATTTGTGTGAACGACAGCCTGAAACCGTTTCTTCCTACGCATCCATACCAATACAGACATCAGGGTTCAGATGCAGTGCCCGCTGTATCAGCTGCAACTTATGGAAGTGCAAGTATCCTTTTGATTTCCTATGCATACATACGTTTGTTGGGCCCGGATGGATTAAAAAAATCTACAGAACATGCTATCCTTAATGCTAATTATATAGCCAGCAGATTAAGCAATCATTATAAAGTACTCTATACCGGCGAAATGGGTCGTGTGGCTCATGAACTCATTCTCGATTTACGTCCGTTTAAAGAAGTTGGTGTGAGTGCTGAAGATGTCGCAAAGCGATTAATGGATTACGGATTTCATGCGCCAACCTTATCATTTCCGGTAGCCGGAACCATAATGATCGAGCCCACGGAATCTGAAAATCTTGAAGAACTCGATCGCTTCTGCAATGCCCTTTTGAGTATTTACAATGAAATCAAGGAAGTCGAAAGTGGTACTTATCCGAAAGATAATAATGTATTGAGCAATGCACCGCATACACTTGCTGTCATTACTACTGATCATTATACTTTACCTTATTCGCGCGAAAAAGCGGCTTATCCTTTACCATATTTAAAACAACAAAATAAGTTCTGGCCTAGTGTAAGTCGGGTAAACAATGCCTTTGGAGATCGCAACCTTATTTGTACTTGTCCGCCGATAGAATCTTATATGAACGCCTGATGATTGTCGTCACAGGAGCAGCCGGTTTTATTGGTTCTTGTTTAGTTTCATTTCTAAACAGACAGGGACATGAAGAGCTCATTCTGGTAGATGCAATTGAGAAAAAAAATGCGCCAAATCTCATCGGAAAAAAATTCCGAGAATACATTGACCGCGATTTATTTCTTAGATGGTTTGAAAACAATGCAGCTCAGATTGAATTCGTTTTTCATATTGGAGCGCGAACGGACACAACGGAATGGAATGAACAAATTTTCGAAGAACTTAATTTAAATTATTCAAAACACATCTGGCAATCCTGCGCTTCATTTGGAATTCCATTGGTGTACGCTTCCAGCGCAGCAACTTACGGAGATGGAAGTTTTGGTTACAGCGATGATCATGGCAATATTCCTAAGCTCCGCCCTTTGAATCCTTACGGATGGTCAAAACAATACATGGATCAATGGGTCCTTACACAAGATGAAAAACCCGATCGGTGGGCTGGATTTAAATTTTTCAATGTCTTCGGTCCGAACGAATACCACAAGGGAAGAATGGCATCTGTGATTTACCACGCATTTCATCAAATCCAAAATACAGGGAAAATGAAACTTTTCCGCTCTAACGATCCGTCCATCAAGGATGGCGAACAAAAGCGCGATTTTATTTATGTAATGGATCTTTTACAAGTACTTTACGCTTTTTATAAAAATATAAAACCAAACGGGATTTACAATTTGGGTAGTGGAGAGGCAAACACTTTTAAAGATCTCGTAAAGTACTGCTTTGAAGCACTTGATCTTCCAGAAAAAATTGAATTTATTGACATGCCCATTGATCTGGTAAATACTTATCAAAACTATACTTGTGCAGAAATGCAAAAATTATATCAAACGGGATACGATCTCAAAATGTGTCCTTTCAGGGATTCTGTAAACAGTTACGTAAAATATTATTTGCAGAATTCAATCTATTATTGACCTTCCACGTCAAGTTGCAATCCACCAAAATCTGCGTATCTTATATCTGATTAAAAAATCGAAAGCTATTCTATACCAGCTCAACTATAGTCAAACTAATAATTTAGGAAGGAAAGCCAACTTGCAGTAAGACAGGCCTGCCTTACGTCAGACAGACGCTCCTAAAGTTCTTCGTTGATTATAATCTTATAAATCAAGTTGAAATTTAATTCACCGAGATTCGGATCCCACTCAGTTTTATGCTTAGACTGATGTCATCATCGATAAATCCATCCTTGATGGATGGCAGTATTTTTTTGGATTGGTACATGATATTATACTGGGTGCGATCAATGTTGAATTCAGGAATGCTGACAAAGACGCGCTGCTCCGTTTTTTGAATATTCCCGTTCACCGATATATTTTGAGAAATGCCCTTAATGTTAAGGCTACCGTTTACTTTTAAATTGTAGAGGGTGTTGCCTGATGTTTCAGCTGAAGTTATCCTGAAAACGGACATCGGAAAAGTATCAACATTAAAAAAATCAACATCTTTTAAATGGCTTTCCAGATCTTTGCGATCTACTTCTTCCTGAATATCGAGATTTTCAATCGTGCGCATATCAACTCTGATTTCTCCACTAATCAACATATCTCCCTGAAAATACAATTCTCCACCAGCCATTTTCACCAGTCCGTTGTGTGGACCCGAAGGTGAGGCACCCGACCAATAAACTAACGATTGTTCGGGATCAACTTGAAAACTATCAGAAACTGATGCATTTAAATCTAAAGTATTTCCATGACATTCTGTTGTTTTACAATCTTTACAACTGCTTAAAAAGAAGGCAAATGATAAAATGTATATAAATAGATTTCTCAACATATTATGATCGTTTGTTAGTTGCGTTGAATTCTTTTACGGTACCAATGAATTGTTCCAAATCTTCAAATCCACCGGTAACTTTGATAAATCGCGTTTGTTCGTTGAAATGACTTGAACAGTATCCGGTCAACAATAGTATCGGCGGATCGGTAAGTTCGTTAAGGGCTTTTACCAGATCGTCAATAAAGGTCACAGATGTTTCTTCGTGTATAATACTGAATAAAAATTTTGGTTTTATAATCTGAATGGCGTCCATTAGATCATTAACCATTAAATCTGAACCGAGGTCAATTACTTTTAACTGGTGCTTGCGAATAAAAAGTTCAACAAATAATTGGTTAAGTTCTTGTTTTTCTTCATTGGGTTGAAACAAAAGAAAACTCGCATCTCCAAGGACATCCTGCGTTTCGTATTTGCAGAGTTCCTGAATTATTTTTTTCTTGATAATCCTACTAACAAATTCTTCATGCACTTTTTTGATACTTCCACTCAGCCACATATCGTTCAATTTATCAAGCAGTGGCATGAGTATATGGTTAAAAGTATGATCAAAGCCGAGTTGAACAATATTCGTATTGACGAGGTGTGTAAAATTCTTTTCGTTGAGTTGTAAAATGGATAAGGTCAAAGCATCCAATGCTTCGCGATTGAAAACTTCTACATCATTAAAATTTGCAACGATTGATTCAATTTCCTGAACAGGCATTTCCGACAATTGCGAAATTTTATAGCCTTGCTGATTTAATAAAGCAATGTTGGCCAGTTTTCTGAGATCATCATCATTATAAAACCTAATATTGGTCTGCGTTCTCTTAGGAATGATCACAGCATATCGTTTTTCCCAAATCCGGATGGTGTGGGCTTTGATGCCTGTGAGCATTTCGAGATCCGCTATAGAGTAGATGGCCAAAAATAATTGATTTTTCTGTGCAGTTCAATGTAACATTCAGAATGCCCGATTGTTTAATCAAATATATGAGAAAACTTATGAATATAGGCATTGTTTGCTATCCGACATATGGCGGTAGCGGTGTCGTCGCGACAGAGCTCGGAATGGCCCTTGCTGAAAACGGACACAAGGTCCACTTTATAAATTATCGGCGACCGGCACGTTTGGGGCAATATCTTCCCGATATCTTTTATCACGAGGTTGCACCCATGGAATATCCACTCTTCGAGTTTAAGCCTATGGATACTGCTCTTGCCAGTAAAATAGTGGATGTGGCCTTGTTTGAAAATCTGGATGTCTTGCATGTGCATTATGCCCTACCGCATGCAACAATTGGTTACCTGGCTCGCGAGATCTTAAAAACCAAAGGAAAAAAATTGCCTTTTGTCACAACCTTACATGGAACAGATATAACCTTAATTGGTGCAGATCGGTCTTATTTTCCTGTTGTAGAATTCAGTATCAATCAATCGGATGCAGTAACCGCCGTTTCAGAATCACTCAAGCAACAAACGCTGGATTCTTTCAAAATGGAAAAAGACATTCACGTCATTCCAAATTTTATAGACTTCAAGAGATTTGGAAAAAAGGAAAGTCCAAACTTAAGAAGACAATTCGCAGAGGACCACGAAAAGATTTTCATTCACGTTTCCAATTTCCGGAAAGTGAAGAGAATTGACGATGCATTAGCTGTTTTCAAAAAGGTTCTTGATAAAATTCCCGCTAAATTTTTATTAGTCGGCGATGGACCGGAAAGGCCAAGATTAGAATCTCTTTGCCGCGATTGGAATATTTGCCATGAAGTAAAATTTTTAGGAAAACAGGATATGGTAGAAGAGCTTTTGTCAATTTCCGATATATTTCTGCTACCTTCTGAGCATGAAAGTTTTGGATTGGCAGCCCTGGAGGCCATGGCTTGTGAAGTTCCGGTCATTGCTTCAAACGCAGGTGGACTAAATGAAGTTATTGTGAATGGCATTACGGGATATACTTGTCCGGTGGGAGACGTTGATTACATGTACGAAAAGTGTCTCGAAATACTTTCTGATGAAAATTCACACCAGGCTTTTAGAAAAGCAAGCATTGATCGTGCCCACGATTTTGACATTATCAAGTTACTGCCTTTGTATGAGAACTTGTATGCAGAATTGATTGGCGAGTAAGCTTCGTTTTCTTTTCAAAATCCTGATGTTGCCACAAAGGCGCAAAGACACTAAGGACCACTATGTTCTTCTTTGTGGAACTTCGTGCCTTCGTGACTTTGTGACTATACATCCCAACAAGCATTTATTTAAAATGAAAACCTATTTCCTTATTTAACTTATCTAATAAAGGGCATTCCGGTAGATTGCCACAAAGGCGCAAAGACACTAAGGACCACTATGTATTCCTTTGTGAAACTTCGTGCCTTCGTGACTTTGTGGCTACACATCCCTACAAGCATTTATTTAAAATGAAAACCTATTTCCTTATTTAACTTATCTAATAAAGGGCATTCCGGTAGATTGCCACAAAGGCGCAAAGACACTAAGGACCACTATGTATTCCTTTGTGAAACTTCGTGCCTTCGTGACTTTGTGGCTACACATCCCTACAAGCATTTATTTAAAATGAAAACCTATTTCCTTATTTAACTTATCTAATAAAGGGCATTCCGGTAGATTGCCACAAAGGCGCAAAGACACTAAGGACCACTAAGTTCTTCTTTGTGAAACTTCGTGCCTTCGTGACTTTGTGGCTATACATCCCAGCCTATTTTTAGAATTATCACCTTTGAAGTACAAACTTATTTTCTCATCCGGTTCTTTACCCACTTCTCCAATTCAACCGCATGAAAAACAATCACCGACATCAACATACAAATACTTAATTCTTCCAAACTCAAAGGATTTGTTTTAAAAATTGAATTCATAACCGGAACATAGATGATGATGATCTGAAGAACAAACGTTAGTCCAATCGCCAAAATCAGATATAAATTTGAAAGTAAACCCTGTTCATATAAAAATGTTTTATCACTTTTCACAGCAAGTACATGCCCCAACTGCGAAAACGCCAATACCGTAAACACCATTGTCTGCCAGTTTTCAACACCCTTATTATTTGCCCAGGCCTGCATTCCTAGCGTAACACCGGCCATCAATAATCCAACCCAAATAATGTGAAAACCCAAACCATCTGAAAAAATACTTTCATCCGGTTTCCGTGGCGGCCGATTCATAATATCCATTTCCCCCTTTTCTTTCGCAAGCGCCAACGCCGGAAAACCATCTGTTACCAAATTGATCCAAAGCAAATGAACCGGCAATAAAGGAATCGGTAAACCAATCAAAGGCGCCAATAAAATCGTCCAGATTTCTGCACTGTTGCAAGTCATGATATATTTGATAAATTTCCGAATGTTGTCATAAACTCTTCTCCCTTCCTGCACCGCATTTACGATCGTAGTAAAATGATCATCTAACAAAATCATATCAGCCGCCTCTTTACTTACATCTGTACCATTGATACCCATCGCAACCCCAATATTTGCAGCCTTCAGCGAAGCTGCATCATTGACACCATCTCCCGTCATCGCCACAATGTGCCCTTTGGATTGCAGCAATTTTACGATCTGCAATTTTTGTTCTGGACTCACGCGCGCATAGACTTTATAATCTTCAATGTGTTGAAGGAGTTGAACGGCATCGAGCTCTTTTAATTCCTTTCCGGAAATGCCAGATTCGTTTTCTTTCAGGATTCCGACCTTTCTGGCAATATATGCCGCTGTTGCCGGATGATCGCCTGTGATCATCACCGGACGAATCCCGGCTTTTTACAAATGTCGATTGATGCAGACACTTCTTCTCTTGCAGGATCTACCAATCCAACCAAGCCAATAAAACTTTGATCGCATTCCACAGAATCATAATCAAAAATTGGAGGAAGGGCATCTAATAATCGATAACTAAATGCGATCACGCGAATGCCTTGATGAGACCATTTTTCGGAAATATCAAACAATCTCTTTTGCTCATCTGCTCCGTTTATAATTTGAAAGATCGCATCATGGGCCCCTTTGGTCAAAATAATAAAACGTCCGTGAAATTCATGTACAGTTGTCATGCACTTACGATCAGAATCAAAAGGCAATTCCTTTACACGTGGATAGGTTTGTATAAGTTTTGAAAAAACATCCTTTCCTTCTGTAGCAATAAGTTTTTTTACCAATGCCTTTTCAGTAGCTTCCCCAATCAGAGTTCCATGAGGATCAATAATCACATCGTGATTCAAAGCCATGGCTAAGTTTAATAGCGAAACACCATCAGGTCGTAAATTTTGGGGCCATTCGTAAAGCTCTTCAACACTCATCTTATTTTGTGTAAGCGTTCCGGTTTTATCACTACAGATGAAAGAGACTGAGCCCAGTGTTTCAACGGCTGGTAACTTTCGTATCAAAGCATGTTTGCGAGCCAATCGCGATGCTCCGCTAGCTAAAGCTATCATGATCAATACCGGTAATGCTTCCGGTATCGCTGCTACCGCCAGGCTAATGGAGATGAGAAGAATAGCAAATGGATCTTCTCCCCGCAGTAAACCTGCGATGAATAGGATCAAACAAATCAAAAGTACCAGATAAGACAAACTCTTTCCGAATTTGGTCATCCGTTCCTGTAAAGGAGTCCTTAATTTTTCTCCTTGCAACATGCCTGCTATTTGGCCCAATTCTGTTTCCATTCCAATTGCGCACACCAGGCATAATGCTCTGCCATGTGTCACCATCGTCCCTTTGAAAACCATATTCAGCTGATCTGCAGGCATTAGATTTTCAGCGTCAAGAATAATATCTGATTTATCAATAGGCATAGATTCGCCGGTGAGTGAAGACTCATCAACCCTCAATGAAAAATTTTGGATAATGCGCATATCTGCGGGAATCAAATTTCCGGACTCCAATTGTACGACATCGCCCGGTACCAATTCTTGTGAGTTGATCATTTGCAACTGAGAATTTCGTAGAACCTGAATACTACTTACTGCCAATTTTTTCAGGGCCTCAATTGTTTTTTCTGCATGGTACTCCTGGTAAAATCCGACCACAGCATTGATGAAGATAATACCCAAAATGATGTAAGTGTCTGTTAAATCGCCCAGTAAACCCGACAACAGTGACGCAATGGCCAGGATGATAATCATAAAATCTTTGAACTGATTTAAAAACAGCATCCATGTTGGGATTTTATCTTTTGCTTTCAGTTCATTCCGCCCATATTTTTCAAGGCGTTTTTGAACTTCTTCATTGGACAATCCATTCACCGATGATTGTAGCTCTTCAAGGGATTCCTTTGCTGTCAATAAATAATAAGGGTTCATCTGTATGTCAGGAGAATATTGAATTTCACTAAGGTACAACAGCTTTAAATAGAGAAGTGGGGAATGTTATCCTAAATCTGGCGTTTTAAATCTACAAAGTGTCTTGGGTAATATTCCTGTTTTGATTGAGGCCTTAATTATATGGAAAAATTTAAGAAACAATTATAATCTGCGAGATTCGCTGGAAATATTCGTATGATCCATGATTTAAAAAAGTTCAATGAGATCATCAAAAATGATTAACTTTAATTTCTCATTAAATCAATGCGTTCTATGAAGTCTATATTTCAGCTTCTTCTGATTCTTATTATCCACCCAATCGCCTTTTCCCAATCGCTGATTATCGATCATAACTCCGTAAAAGATTTCGACCACATTCCCGAATCATATAAAATCAATGCCCAAAATCAACGCATGCTTTTTATGGACCGCTCCGTTGGTGCCAACATTTCATCCAATCTCGATTGCCTGGCAAAACCATGGGCCAGCGCTCCCAATTATTGCAAGCGCTACCAGCATCGAGATTCTGCTTATGCAGTAGATCCTTCCGAAGTTTTTTGGAATGGCGTATGGGACCGAAGTCATTGGCGCTACGAATTCTGGCCTAACAACTGTTCGGAAGATGTGCAATGTTTCATAGATTTCATGTCCGGACGTTTGGATTCATTCGACATTATTGGGTGCCAGTTCTCTTATTTGGCAGTAATCCAAGGTTCCAAAATTGCGGATCCCGTGACCGGTTTTTTTGGATCAAAACCCGGAAGAAACCATGCATCCGTGTACGAAGCATTTTCTAAAGCCAATCCCAATAAAAAAGTCATTTGGTGGACGACCTCATTAGCTCGGGGTATCGGTTCACCGGAATCGCAGGCATTTAACGACCAAATGCGCGAGTATGCGAACAACAATAATATCATCCTATTTGATGTGGCCGATATTCTCTCTCACGATCCTTCGGGAAAAGCTTGTTACGACAACCGCGACGGGGTAGACTATTTCGACGAAACACATCCTGACGATGGGCTGAACATCCCTGCTATTTGCCCGCAGTACACTACAGAAACGGAAGGAGGTCATCTCGGCAGTATTGCGGCTGGCGGCATCCGCGTTGCTAAAGCCTTTTGGGTTCTCATGGCACGCCTTTCCGGTTGGGATGGGCTTTCAACAAAAACTTACGAACGTACGTTAGTTGATTTTAAAATTTATCCGAATCCCGTCAAGGAAAATTTATTTATAGAATGGCCCGATAAATTAAAGTTTCCCGTTTACATCGAGATCTACAATATCAATGGACAATTATTAAAAAGTCAGGTAATGGAGGAAAGAAATGAATCAAACGTATTTGAAATTTCGATGCCGGGTTTTAAACCAGGAAGTTACACACTAAGGCTTAGCTATGAGGGAGGAGTTATAATGAAAAGAATCATTGATGTATTTTAGTTAGCCTCATTGAATAATTTTCTCTGGATGTAAAGGCCAAATCCTGGATAAAAAACACTTCAAGGCATGCCGTTGGTACGCAATAAAGGCATACTTGACAACCACTACAACTTTGACCATTAACCTTTAAATTCCAATTGCAGGAGCAAGTCTCATGACTTTTGCACGTCGGGTTATTATTTGAAATGGAATAAACTACAACGATAATCTCCTCTTAGCCCGAATATTATTTAATAAATAAAACCTTGTTCCGTAAGGACAAAATCCTTGTAAAAAGCAACAAGTAAACTCCACAGCGCGCCATAGTTGCACATAAAACCATTGTATTACCTTAATTCCCCCATTTGCCTTTCAGCTTTAACCTTCTGCCTCACCAAAATCACATTTCCCACCAGCAAAACCACCGCACTTGCACACCACAACCAATATCCACATTCATAACTGATGATCTGATTTTGATGTCCTGATTCATTGTCACTAACCGTACTAAATAAAAGAAAAGAAAAACAGATCGCGGTTGCAAGTAAACTTGTATACATTGCATATTTCGAAGCCTTTTTTGTAAAATACCAGGAAGTTAAAATTACAGGATTGGCAATCCAACAAATGCCCGCTCCACCCATAAGCATTCCAAACCAACCTAACAAAAAAAGTATAATCGAATCGCTGCAATTGTTTTTGGTACAATATCCTTTTTGAGTTAAAGAAATCAGAAATAAGAATATACTCAAAAGAAGAATGATGCGCCTAATTTTGTCGGAAGTGCTGAGAAAATTCTTCATAAATAGAATTTGATGGCTAGTAATGAATTAGGATGAGCTTTGATGCATTGAGATAGGCTATGATGGACTTTGATTAAAATGATTTGTCAGGATTGATGTTGCTTATTGTGAGATTTTGCAAACAGAATATTTTATGAAAGATAATTTGTTTTTGTGTCGTTATTTTATTTATTTTATAAATTCCATGTCCTCTAAGGGCCATATCTTGGTAAAAAAATATTCAACGCAAAACAAATACCACTTATTAAATCCTCTGTACTCTTGGCTGTATATTCCAAACGCCAATAAAAGGAACCAACATCAATAACAAAGTCGTAAAATAATCTTTAAACGTCGCTTCCTTCTTTTGCTCGGCAGATACCAAGGCCTTAGCTGCGATCAAAGTAGTTATTACAAAAGTGATCGCAAATAAGATCGGTAACATGACAGGACTGTCATATCTTATGGTAATATTTCCATAAGAAGTTTTTACTTCTTCTGTTACCCATTTTACCAACAGATATATGACAGCGACTATAAAAAACCGCAAAACATAATTTCGAAGAACCCGCAATTCGATACCTATTGCAATAAGTTTGTCCTTTGCGTGACAACCTATGGCAACGATCCATGCCAACCAACACAGGCCACTAAATGCTTTCATCAATCCTAATGCATCCAGATGCTCCTCTTGTTGTGAAAAATAAATATTCACCGAACCTGGAATCACAATTACAATAAACAATATAATGCGGTCCAAACGGACAAAAATGGACAATAGTCTTTCGAATGAATTGAATAGCTTATTCATATTGAAATTTGAAATTAAAGGTACTCGCAATTATAGTATAAAACAGCAAATCTTGCAATCGTTTAATGTGTGTTTGATTCAAAAAATGGGGCAACTTATCCATGGCTCATACCCCCGGTACTAAAAAGGCTGTTCGTTGACAAAACAGATGATGGTCTTCTTCAGACAAAAGGGGGTTTCATTTTGGAATTAGTGACCATAAGGAAAATAACTTGGTAAAAAACTTGAAAATCTCCTCAACGAACCTTGCTTACACAACCGCTGAATAAAGGCTTCAAACATATCCTAAGCTTTTTTATCAGAAAACAATATCCTTGTCCCGTAGGGACTAAATCTTGGTAAAAAACTTGAAAAAATCACAGCGTGCCGTAGGTACGCAACAATGCCCATTGATGACATCAACTTCTCCTTTTGTCCTCTGAATTGATTCTCTTCTATGACTAACATCATACTTTATGTCAGAAGACCAATACTCTTGAACCATCAAAATCCGATTCAAAATTGTTGTTATATAATTTTTTCATCAACCAAGCAGAAATTTCCCACATTGCTTTCCTATCTTGCTCCAAACTAAAACCACAAGCCTTATGAAAGACGGAAAATACATCGCCCTCGTCACCGGAGCTACCGGCGGTCTCGGAACCGAAATGTGCAGAACACTCGCTGAAGACGGTTATTTTGTGATTGCCAATTACCGCTCTGATCTCAAAGCTGAACAATGGCATGAAAAAATGAAAGCAGAAGCTTATGATTTCGCTATGGCCAAAGCTGATGTTGCAGAATATCACGAAGTTGAAACAATGATCAACCAGATCCAAAAAGATCATGGGGTCATCGATGTTTTGGTCAACAATGCAGGTATTACTCGCGATGGTTCCTTTCGAAAGATGAGTTTTGAAAACTGGGATGTCGTCATTAAAAGTAATTTGTATTCCGCCTTCAACTGCACGCGTTGTGTTATCAATCCTATGATCGAGCAACAATATGGCCGAATCATCAATATTTCTTCTGTTAACGGGCAACGTGCACAATTTGGTCAGGCCAATTACTCTGCAGCAAAAGCCGGCATGCATGGCTTGACGAAAACAGTGGCCATTGAAGTTGCCAAATTGGGTATTACGGTAAATACGATCAGTCCGGGTTATATTGGCACAGACATGGTCATGGCTGTACCCCAGGAGTACAGAGACAAAATCGTTGCTAATATTCCGATGGGTCGCTTAGGTGGCACCTATGAAGTCGCCCATTTGGTAAGCTTTTTGGCAAGTAAGCAAGCTGCTTTTATTACGGGCGCAAATTATGAGATCAATGGTGGGCAACACGTCTATTGACCTGGATTTAACGGATTATCTAGGATGGACT
Source organism: Saprospiraceae bacterium (assembly GCA_016719615.1). NCBI lineage: Bacteria > Pseudomonadati > Bacteroidota > Saprospiria > Saprospirales > Saprospiraceae > Saprospiraceae bacterium. The sequence continues at coordinate 385,883 of JADJYQ010000006.1, read as the reverse complement.
ATGATTAAATGTGATTTGTAGGATGCGTCAGGATTGTTTTAATGAAATGTATTGTTTTGACTACTTTGTGTGGGCTCAAAACAAATAATCTAACATTCGTTAGTTTATTATTTAGCCTTTAGTTTTTGGATTTGTTTGAGTATGGCTTCCCGGTTGTGCGCTGCGGTCATCCATTTGGGTAGCCTTGCCCCTAAACTTCTTACATTAAAATTTTGTTGATTGCGCTCTCTCAATTTAGCTCCAACATGCTCTTCTAGTAACTGGAGATGTTCGAGATTGTAGGCCCAAAGAATGTTGCCTTCAAATTCTGACTGAAGCCAAAGTGGTATATGAAAAAAGGGATCTATCGGCTCGCCAAAAATTAAAACTTTTCCCTGCTTTTGTTTGGGGTCTATCCTGTGTATTACGTTCTCGAGATATTTATTATGTCCGCAATGACTGCAAACCAATTTGATCGTATGGCTTGTTTTTTCGAAGCTGTGAAATCCTCCGGTATCTATGATAGCCCTTTTTTCACATTGAGGACAAACTACCCAAATGTCTTTTGCCAATTGGTATAAGGTGGTATGGTAGCTGTTTTTGGATCTAGTTTGCTTGCTCACTTTTATGATTACTTAAGAATGCGGGGCAAATTTATTTTATGTTTTAATGGTTTCTAATTGTGGACTTTTAAAATATGCATTTTTTGATTACTTGTAAAAATGTCCTTTTCAGTAACTTATTTGGAATGATTTTTTTCCTTTCCCATGACTGGATTTGACAAAAATGAAAGTTTGGTTTGCATCCTTGTCAATCAATGATCATGTATGCCTTTGCTTTTAGAATATAATCTGGATGAACACGCCTATGAAATTAGAATATATAGTAAATAAAATTCCTAAGGTTTATAACGATTTTAAATAATCCTCAGGGCTTAATATGGATAAATTGCTTTTGCGATAATCCTTAATATTCCTGGTTATCAACAATTTAATTTGGGTATCACTTTTGGCTGTTTCATGTTGTATGGAGTCTTCAAAATCTTTAAAACTGGAATGTAGCGAGTATAGAATAGATTCCTTTGTGACATTCATTATTTCAACAATTTGAGACAATTGTACGAGTTTGGATATTACTTTCTGGTGTGATGAAAACTTTCGTAGGATATAATAGCAATTGGCAAATGTCAATGCGGATACATAAACCTTGAAATTTCCATATTCAGAAAGTGACAAAATGATTGCAGCTTGATCTGAGAATGGTTTTCGATCAATTAACAAATCAATAATCACATCTGTATCAACAAATATCCGATCCATTACTTTTTATATTTTCGGATGAGTTCTTCCGTAAGAACTGTTTCGGCATCAAAATCTTCAGGAACTTTAATACTTCCCATTAAAGACTTTACTTTTGGGCTGATTTCAAATTCAGTCAAATCTGAAGATGTTAGGTTTTTTAAATAATTTTCAACAAGGTCCGAAAGGCTGCGGCCTGAAGTTTTTACATATTTTTTGGCTTTTCGAATCACTTGTTTGTTCATCGTAAGCGTGAGCTTCGTATCCATACACGTATCTATTTATATACAAATATACGTATTAAAATAGTAAAAACAAAAATTTTAAGCTAAGAAGACCTTCTGTTTTGAGGCTGAATCCTGCACAATTTTCACTTAACAAAATAGTCAAAATAATTCATACTCGATTCATAAGTAAACTCCAATAAACTATTGATCACATGATGAGTGAATGCTCCTTGCGCCATAAGTTTAAATATCGGAATAAATTCCTACCGGCCTACCACGATCTTCGTCACCAATCCATCTGCAGTCTCAAAATCCTGAGTTGTATTGGCAAAGACGAGATAGATGCCTGAGGCTACTTTGCGGCCGAGATAGTCGCGACCGTTCCAGATAGCCTGACCACCGTTGGCAAAGTTTTCATAAACAAGGCGACCGCTGAAGTCGGTGATCTTGTATCTGGCGTCACGCGCAAGTCCGCGAATAGCGATAGGACCTTCGTAGTCATGCGGTACGGGATTGGGAAAGACAAGTGGTGTCTCTGTGAATTGGTCTTTAGCAAGGGTCGCATCAGATCGATAAACCTGCAATCCGCCATTGCTGGCAATCCATGCTTCTCCGGTTTTGGGGTCTATGGCGATGTCCTGAATGGCATTATCCAACAGTGGGCTATTATCAATATCGAAGTGGTGAATTTCGAATTCTCCGGTGGAAGACTGAACGTAAATTCCATTGTTGCTGGTACCAAACCATTTTCTGTTGGCACCGTCTATGGCAACACTGGTAATCACCTCCGAGGCTAACAAAAAATAAATAATGCCATCCTGATCTACTTTTCTTCGACTGCCTTTACAGCTTCCCGAAAAAATGGAAGATCCACATTCAAAGACAACTGGGCCTTCTGCCGTGCCTACCCATACATCTCCATCGAGGTCCACTTCTACGGTACGCACGTCATTTGAAGTCATTTCAGAATTTGAATTGGTGAGTTGGATGCGCTGATCGTCATTGGGATTGTTTGCATCGCCTTCGTCAAAAACCATCACCCCGCCATTCAATCGGCTGATGATCCACTTATATCCATTCTGATCGACTTTTACTTCGGTAAATAAATTGCTGTTATTCGGAAAAACATATTCTTTCCAGTTGCCATCCTTATCGAGCGACAACAATCCAACCGGAGCAAGATAATTGGTAATCCACAAAGTCCCCTTTTTATCAAAAGCTAGTCCGCTTAATCGAATATTTCCGGTATCGCCAACAGTGCCTTTTAATGGGGAGTTGGTTTTATTGTAAACTTTATATTGGTCTGTTGTACGGTTGTATTCGATCAAACCTTTTCCGGAGCTGGCATAATAAATTTTGCTTTTATCAGGAGACTCCACGACGCGGATAATGTCACTGATTGAAAAATTTTGTAAATCCGGTTCCGTACCGGAATTGATCATACTCCAATTTCCCTTTTCAAATTTCGCAATTCCCTGGCTGTTGTAATTTGGGGTGAAAGTGGCATCAACACCACCCACAGCAACATATACCGCATCATTGAGGGTCGCGATTTCCCAGGCGCGATTCGACAGCGGTCCATTCACCCAAATTTCATTGCAGTTTTCGTTGATGGAATTTGTAAATCGAAAACTCCAGCGGGTATCGGCGATCCAGATGTTTCCATTTTCTGATTCAATAGCATCGAGATTTTGATCCGCACATCCGGCTTTTGCAAAAACAGAATTACCTGTTGCATCAAAAAAAGCAAGCTGATCTGCGCATGCATTTTTGCACTTCAATCCAACTAACAAGTGTTCGTTTCCGGCACGGAGGTATTTGATATCATATGCCGGGTCTGCATAAAACAATTCAAAAGTTTGCCCGGGTATAGCTTGAAAAATAGATTTGGATGTATTTGCATAAATCTCATCGTCCAAAGTTGCCACGCGTAAAAATGCCGAATTTTGTGGTAAACCCTGCATTCCTCCCAAAAGCGTCCATGAACTCAGTGCCTGAATGATACCTGTTCCATTGTTTTCGAAACTGTACAATCCATTTTCTGTGGCCATGTAATAAAAATTTCCGGCCACCGCACAATCATAGACTTTAATATTGGGCGTAAACAGGGTGAACTTAAAAGTAAGATTATTGACATTGAGTTGGGACAAGCCATAATGTCCGCTGATAAAGACATTATTGTCGTCCATCAATGTAATTCGATTGATGGTTTTATCAACAGGAATGTTGTTAAAGTTTAAAATATCTACAACGGTTTGCACTCCGTTGTCTCCTAATAAATCGATGACGCCGTTCGAATATGCGATCAATAATTGTTGGCTTGCTTTATGAAAATAAATGGCATTAATCTGTGTACCGCTTAATCCCTCTGTGCGACTGATGCGTTCAAAGCTGAAATCACTCTTGTGGACTTTTAAAATTCCGTAATCCGTTGCGTAATACACAAAATGGTCACTTTCTGTGACCTGATTGCCAGAGTTATAGGGCAGATGCGTAAGCCACGCACCAATGGCCAAATTTGTTTGAGCTACAGAGTTCAGGTACAGGCAGCCGGAAATAAACAGAAGCATCCATATTCGCATCATCTCTAATAAACGTTGGTGTGAATCTTTTATTCTGATCAGGGCATAAAAAAAGATCGACCCTGGGAGGGCCGATCCTTTAAATAACACTATGAGAACACCCTAAAAATTTCAAATCACTTTATTGGTCAAACAGCTATAAAAAAATGGTATCTATTAGGCTGTTCGACGTTTTCAATAGCTAATGCAAATTAAACATATTTCCTTTTACAACACCAAATATTTTGTGAAAAAATTTCAAATATTTTGAAATAACGAAAAAATTTAATCATTAATCAACTGTAATACAAGCTATTATTTTGCAGTTCGACCAAATAACTTCTTAATTATTTCCTTACAAAAAAGCGTTGCGGTTAAATAGCCGTTAAAAAACATACTCCATTCAATCTTTTTAAAGACTTTTGGGTTCCTTACAGATGAGTCGAAGAGCAATATGGATCGTGATCGGGTTGATGGCCATAGCATTGATCGGAACGGCTATCGTACAGTTGTACTGGATCAATTGGTCTGTGAATCTCAAAGAAGAGCAATTTAATGAAAGTATCATTGCATCCTTACACCGGGTAGCTGCAAAGCTTGAAAAACATGATCCCAGCGTGAATTTCAGCTCGACTTTTTTGCTAGAGGAATGGAATGAAAAACAAAAACAAATCGAACTCATCGATCGCGAGATCCGACTGCAAAAATATCCTTTAGAAAAAAGAATTGATCCTTTATTTCTCCGCAAAATTCTAATGCAGGAATTTGATGATATGAATCTCGATCTGGATTATTCTTTTGGTGTATTTGATAATTTCCGTAACCGAATGATTATCTTAAATGGATTTTATCAAGCTGATGTCGGAGAACATACGCGGGCTTCTGATCCGGGTTTTTCTCTAGAAACGCTATTGCAGAATTCAGAATACGAGGTGGCTTTATTTACCAGTATTTCCGGTAGTCCCGGTAGTTTGAAGATATTTTTTCCGAGCAAAACAACCTGGTTATGGCGTTCGGTGTGGCCCCTTGCAGTATTGGGTTTGTTACTCATCATTTTGATCGTAGTTTGTTTTTCTTATGTAGTCATCGTGATTTTTCGACAGAAAAAATTATCTGAAATCAAAAACGATTTCGTCAACAATATGACGCACGAATTTAAAACTCCGATCGCTACAATATCTCTCGCATCAGATTCCATCTGCAGTCCGACCATCATCAACACGCCTGATAAAATCAAACGGTTTGTCGATATCATCAAACAGGAAAACCGCCGCATGCTTAGCCAGGTTGAAAAAGTATTACAAATGGCCCTGCTCGACAAACACGATTTTAAACTCAATCTGAAATCGCTCAATCTTCACGACATCATCAACCAGGCAGTTGCCAACATCGACCTCCAGGTACAACAACGCGAAGGCATCCTTGAAACCAGTCTTGAAGCCCTCAACCCAATAGTGATGGGAGATCCCGTTCACATGACGAATATTATTTATAATCTTCTTGACAATGCCAATAAATACAGCCCCGAAAAACCTGAGATCAGCATTAAAACCAAAAATAAGGGCGCTTTTATTGAAGTCATCGTAACTGACAAGGGCATTGGCATGAGCCGCGATTCTCAAAAACTCGTTTTTGAAAAATTCTATCGCGTACCGACCGGCAACATCCATGACGTTAAAGGATTTGGCCTTGGACTAAGTTATGTCAAGGCCATGGCGATAGCTCACAGTGGAAAGGTTGAGCTGCATAGTGAATTGGGTAAAGGAAGTACATTTACCTTGACGTTTCCGCTTGCTCCTCAGCCTTAAGCCCTCCTCCAACTTCGGCTGAGATTGTATTGGCTTGAGATCAAAAGTCCCTAAATCCTGCAAATGTTAAAATTTTAAGCTTTTCTTAATGTACATTTTAACATCCGAAACGTTCTAAAAGAAGAAAAACCACTTCAATTATGAGCGTTCAAACTGATACACAAATAGTTACTAAGATATTACTCGTCGAAGACGACCGCAATTTTGGAGATGTACTCCGGTCTTATCTCGAAATGCACGGCTATGAAGTTGATCTGGCCATTGACGGTATAGAGGGATTCGAAAAATATCGCCGCGGACAATATGATCTGTGCATATTAGATGTGATGATGCCCCGAAAGGATGGCTTTACCCTGGCCAAAGACATCCGGTCTAAAAATTCGGATGTACCCATCATCTTTTTGACTGCTAAAACCCTTAAAGAAGACATTCTAGAAGGATTTAGAATTGGTGCTGACGATTATGTGACCAAACCCTTCAACTCTGAAGAACTGCTGTTTCGCGTTCAGGCCATTCTGAAGCGAACTATTAAAAAGGACGATCCTGATGATGATACTATTGAATACACGATTGGACGATATAGTTTTAATTTTCCCTTACGCGTTCTCTATTTGAAAGAAAACGAAGAGATCACTGAAAAAATCAAACTATCTCCAAAGGAAGCGCTGCTGCTCCGCATGTTCACGCAATATCGCAACAACATCCTTCCCAGATCTGAAGCACTCAGCAAAATCTGGGGCGAAGACAATTACTTTACCGCAAGAAGCATGGACGTGTTTGTAACCAAACTCCGCAAGTACCTTTCCAAAGATGAAAACATCGAGATCGTCAACATTCATGGAAATGGTTTCCGAATGATCATCAAAGGAGAAGAGGGTTCAGAACTTTGAGAGAAAGCTAAAAAGCAAAAAAGCTTTAAGGCTAAAGGGGTTCGGGGGTCCAACTTTCTTTGTTGCGTAACTAAGGCAGCCCGGTTGAGTTTAGGTATAAGGTTTTACCAGGATTTAGTCCCAACAGGATATGCTTATTTTATATAGCTAAGTTATTTAATTCCTTAGGAACTCCTTTATCAAAATAGTCTCTCTCAATTCTGGCTATCTTCTTCCAATCATGGTAATCTTGTCAAATCCTGTTATTCCTGTTTAATCTTGTCGTATTTTGCATTCCACTTGAAGCCTATACCCCATGTCTGCACACGTAAGCGAACAAGATATTATAAAATATTACGATACCTGTGAAAGTGATTACCGCTTGTTATGGCATTTAAGCGAACAACAAGCGATGCACTATGGCTATTGGACTGAAGAAACGGGCTTGCTTCGCGATGCACTCAAAAACATGAATGCTTTTGTACTCTCAAAACTGATTGTGAAATCGGGTGATCGCATTCTCGATGCAGGATGTGGAGTAGGTGGAAGCGTTTTGTACGCAGCACAACATTGGAATTGCGAAGCCTGGGGGATAACGCTAAGTGATAAGCAATGTAAAAAAGCAGAACAAAATGCAAACGAGCGGTCGTTGCTGGGCAAGGCTCATTTTGCGGTGCAGAATTATTGTCACACAAATTTTGAAAATGACTCTTTTCATGGAGTCTATGGTATTGAAAGCATTTGTCATGCCAATAGCAAAGCGGAATTTCTCCGTGAAGCATACAGATTATTAAAACCAGGTGGACGTTTGGTTGTAGCCGACTTTTTCAGGACGGCAAAAAGTAAAAATCACCAAAAAGAATATCTCATGGAGAAATGGGCTCAAACCTGGGCAATCCCCGATTTCTCCTATTGGCATTTATTCCTTGAGGAGGCATCAAATGTCGGTCTTGAATTGACCGGGAATTTCGACATTAGCCGAAATATTTACAAATCGGCACGCAGGTTGTATTACTATTTCTATCCGGGATTGGTTTGCCATTTTGTGCTGCGCTTATTTGGTTTACGCACAAAAGTTCAGGGAAAAAATATGTGGTCGACTTTCTACCAATACAAAAGCTTAAAAGAAGGTCTTTGGGAATATAGGGTCCTTCAATTTGAAAAAAAATAAAGAAACATGCTTCAACTCGAATTACCTAAAACTCCAAAATTTGAAACATTCAGTTGCAAGTATTATGAAATGCAACCACCGGGCTTCAGCTCCTTAATCCTTGCACAGGTCCTGAAAGAGGCTGAGCCCAGCCTTGACGATATGGTTTATCTCAAAAATGATTTTGAAATCAACCAGTCCATTTCTTCCGATTGCAGCATGAAAGCCCTTGACATGGTGCTCACCCAATCGGGCTTTGTCGTTTTTAAAGAATACTTCGATGGCATTCCTCTGGTCAATTACATCAGCAACAAAGAATTCACGGTACCTCTTTTTCTGCAATTGGCCATCCGCCTCACGCAACTGCTCAAAGAATTGCATCAGCGTAAAATTCTCGTTAAAGAATTTGTGATTGAAGATATTCTGATCTCTCCGGAAACGCTCAACATGAAAATGTGTACGCTGGGTTCTGCCAGCCGGGTTTTAAGAGAACGTCCCGAATTTAATTCCGAATTTAATTATTATGGTCCGCTGTGGCATATCGCCCCCGAGCAAACCGGCCGGGTTGGCCGCACGGTCGATTACCGATCAGATTATTATGCACTAGGTGTTATTCTTTACCAGGTATTGTGTTGGAGAAAACCTTTTAACTATACCGATTCACTCGAACTCATCCACGCACATATCGCGAAACGTCCGATTGAGCCGCGACAAGTAAGACCGAATATTCCACAAATCATCAGTGACATCGTAATGAAACTGATGGCGAAAAATTCGGAAGATCGCTATCAGGGTGAAGAAGGAATTCTTTCCGATCTTGAATTATGCATGCGTCAGTGGCAACAAAACGGAGAGATCGAATTATTTCATTTAGGAGAAAAAGACAATACGAGTCTATTTTCTTTTTCAGAAAAGCTTTACGGAAGAAATAAAGAACTCGAAATGTTGCTCAAAGCCTGGGGCAATATCAAATCAACCCAACTGGAATTGTTTTTGGTATCAGGTTATTCGGGTATAGGAAAAACAAGACTGATCAACGAGATCCGCAAACCGGTACTCGAAGCCAATGGATATTTCATTAGCGGAAAATTTAACCAGTTTACTAAAGAATATCCTTACAGTGCTTTTGCAATGGCTTTCAACCAGCTCTTGCAACAAATGCTGAGTGAAAGTGACGAACAATTGAATGTTTGGAAAAGCCTGATTTCAAAAGCGGTAGATTCCAACGGTGCATTAATGACCGGTTTGATGTCGGATCTCGAAAAATTAATCGGTCCACAACAAAGTAGTCCGGATATCGGTGCCATGGATGGCAAAAGAAGATTTCTCAATACCTTTTTAAATTTTTTATCAGTCATTCCTCAAAACGGAAAAACATTAGTCATTTTTCTGGATGATTTGCAATGGGCCGATTCGGGTTCGCTCGAATTATTATCGGCTATGGTATCGAGCCATTTGAATAATATTTTTCTCATTGGTGCCTACAGGGACAATGAGGTAGATGCAGCTCATCCGCTATCGATGACCATGCATCATCTCGAAAAAGAATTTAAACACAACATCCATAAACTTAAACTTTCGGAACTCGATCTTAAATACGTAAATGAACTGATTGCAGATTCACTGCGCATGAGCACACAGGCAACGGTACCGCTGGCCAAAGAAGTGATGCGCAGAACGCGCGGGAATCCCTTTTTTGTAAAACAATTCATCGAAAAATTGATCGAAGAGAAGATCATCACCTTCGATCGGGAATTACTTTGTTGGGTATATGATCTGGATGCCATAGGTAATATGGAGTTATCGGAATATGTCGTGGATCTGATCCTGGGGAAACTTAAAAAAATGTCTGAACCGGCTCAGGAATTAATTCAATTGGCTTCTTGTATCGGAAACACATTTGATCTGGATTCATTGGTACTTGTATCCACAAATACCAAAGAGAGGTGTGCAGAATATTTACAAGAAATCATTTCCAATGAATTTATTAGTCCGATAGGCAGTTGGCAAAAATTTCACAGCGACGACCTATGGAATAGTTTTAGTTTTAACAATCAAACGCCCAATTATTCTTTCCGGTTTCAGCACGATCGCATTCAGCAGGCCGCATACAATATGCTTTCAGAAGAAGTCAGAATTTCGAAACATTTGCACATCGGAAAACTACTTTTAAATAAAGCCGAAGGCCCTGCACTCGAAGAACTATTGTTTGACATTCTGAACCACTTGAATGTTGGCTTTCCGTTACTAACGGATGTTAGTGACAAAAATGAACTTGCGGAATTAAATCTGAGAGCAGGAAAAAGAGCACTCAAAAACAATGCCATCAGGCCTGCAGCAAATTATTTCAAAATAGGGATGGCCCTGTTGGTGTCCAATCAAAATTCTGAATTGTTTAAATCACTTTTGATCAGCAGGTCAGAATGCGAATACTTGCTTGGCAACTACGAAGCGTCTGAAAAACTATTCGACGAAGCTTTGTCGGAGGCAGAAACGCACATTGCCAAAGCCGATATCCTTTCGCGCAAAATGGCTTTGTACGAAAATACGCAAAGGCACGAGAAAGCACTGGAAGCAGCCAAACAGGGTTTAAAATTGCTGGACATGAATTTGCCTTTAAATGCAGGACCCCTGCATGTCATGAAGGAATTACTGACGGTGAAATTTAATTTACGCAATAAATCGACGCAACAATTATTAGAAAATAAAAACATGGAGGATGAGAAAATAATCCTAACCATGAAAATCCTCATGAATCTTTGGGGCCCCTGCTATTTATTACAAAAACAAAACTTATTAGCTTTTAAGATTCTGCGGATGGTCAATTTGTCTATCAAATACGGCAACTCCATAGAATCGGCGCTCGCTTTTGCGTTTTATGGTTACGTGATCAGCGCACAACTCGGCGATTATAAAAATGGATATGCTTTTGCCCAATTGGGTATGGCCATTAATGAAAAATTTAAAAATAAAAGCCTTCGTTCCAAAGTTCTGGTCATTGCTGAAGGTTGCGTTGCGCATTGGCGTCTTCCCTATAAGTCTTATTTACAAAATTTAAGAGAAGCACATCACGTCGGCCTTGAATACAATGATATCATTTATGCTGGTTATGCTGTTACCTTTGTTAATCGCTGCCAGGTCCTCATGGGTGAGGAGTTGAACAGCGTTTATGAAAAATTGAGAGGCTATATTCGATTTTCTCAAAATATACAATCCAGTATTTCCTACCATCAAATGTTAGCCTGGGCACGCGTGCTAACAGATTTGCGCGACAAACTTCCCGATGATCAGGTTTTCGGCGATTTACTTCAGGACGAAGCTCATGCCCGAATGCTGGAAAAAATGTCGGTCGAACAAAACTTACCCTTACCTCTTGCCAATTACCACACCGCAAAAGCATTTTACCATTGCCTGATGGGCGATTTTCAAAAAGCATATGATTATGCAGAACGTGCAGTACCCTTGATGGCAGCTGTATTGGGTTTACCGGAATGGCCGGAACAAAAGATATTCATGCTGTTTGCAGCCAATGCACTTCTGCTCGAAGGAAAAACTTTACAAGGCAAACAACAAAAAACGAGAAAACAACAGCTGGACCAATTGGAAAAATGGGCAGAGAATGCCCCCTCCAATTATGGTGCTAAATACCAGTTGGCCAAAGCCGAAGATCATTTGATCAATAATCAAATCAAAGAAGCCACTGCATGTTTTGAAAATGCAGCCCGCCTGGCTAAAGAAAACAATATGACTTATATGAGTGCCTATGTTGCCGAACGTATGGCTAATATGTATTTCCATGCTAAAGAGCAGGATAAAGCCATGAATCAATTGCGATTCGCACTGCTTGAATACCAAAAATGGGGTGCACCCCATAAAGTGAGATCTTTAAATGCACGATATACTTTTCTCGGTTCAGATACGAAAGATGCTAAATCCAAACCAGGTGCCGTCAGCTCTTCATCGCTTGATTTGAAAAGTGTGATGCAGGCTGCTGCCACTTTGTCTGAAGAAGTTGTTTTTGAAAAACTGCTCGAGAAATTATTAATGCTTGTGATTGAAAATGCTGGCGCGCAAAATGCTTATTTTATTCGCTCGAGAAACAATACACTATACCTGGATGCGAGTAGTAAAATGCAAAATGCTTTTACTTGTGAAATTAAATCAGTCCCGCTCGAAACGGTCAATGAAATTTCTCACGCTATTATCCGCAAAGTATTTCACACCGGAGAAGCCATCATCGTCGAAGACGTTTCACAAGATGCATTATTCAGTTTTGATCCACAATTAAAAACTTCTAAAGCGCGATCGGTTCTTTGTCTTCCCATCTTAAGCAAAGGGCAATTGAGTGGAATTTTATATCTCGATAATGATGCCAGTTCACATGTATTTACATTTGCCAGACTTGAGATGTTGAAATTGTTGAGCGGACAAATGGCAGTTTCACTTGAAAATGCTCAGCTTTACCAAAATCTCGAACAAAAAGTGGAAGAACGTACGGCAACCATTGTGCAACAAAATGTCGAACTCGAAAAAGAAAAGAAGAAAACAGATTCACTATTGCTCAACATTCTTCCGGAGGAAATTGCAAACGAGTTGAAAGAAATCGGTTATAGCAAACCTAAAAAACACGATGAAGTAAGCATCATGTTTACTGATTTCGAAGGATTCACTGCCATGTCAGAGAAATTGAGTCCCGAAGAAGTGGTTGAGATCGTAGATCACCATTACAAAGCATTTGATAAAATTGTCGCCAAATACAACATCGAAAAAATTAAAACCATCGGCGATGCATATATGTGTGTGAGTGGATTGCCAAGATCAAATCCGGATCATGCTACTAATTGCATATTAGCTGCTTTTGAAATTCTCGAGTTTGTAAACAATTACAATAAACAACGCCATGAAAATGGTTTGCCTTTTTGCGAAGTGCGCATTGGAATCCACACCGGACCGGTCGTTGCGGGTGTCGTGGGTTTACACAAATTTGCCTATGACATTTGGGGCGATTCCGTCAATACCGCCTCAAGAATGGAAAGCAGCGGTGCTCCGGGAAAGATCAATGTCTCGGTAGCTACTTATGAAAAACAAAAAATCAATTTGATTTTGAATACCGAGGTAAAATTAATATGAAACACAAAGGCGAACTCGATATGTATTTTGTAAACCAAAAATAGAATCAAATAAAAGATGACAAAATCCAAATGGACCAATGAGTTTCTCGATACGATGCGTTTTAAAGGCGATTCTGTGGCCGACTGCGCAGCAAAAGCACTTTGGGAAAATAAAAACAGCAAAGAAATCATCGATGAGCTAAGAATCATCAGCAGAAATCATAAATTGGATCTGAAAGATTTTCCGAAAGAAGTGAGTGATTATTTTCAAATTACTGAAAATGTAGAAATCTGTAAAGAAGATCAGGAGAAATTTGATCTATCGGCAAAGATTTTTAATAATTATGGATTCTGCTATTGCGGACTTTTATTTTTCAAAGCACTTCCAACGGGTTATATGTGTCCGAAACCGGGGCATGTACTTGAAAGTACAAAACTGCTAGTAGATTTTGCGGCACGCAGAGTTATGGAAACTGCGCAATATGTTTTCGCAGTCAACAATGTCAATTGGCACAAACCCGGCAATCCCGGATTAGAATCCATACAACGCGTGCGATTGATGCATGCAGGGATGAGAATGGCTTTAATGAACGATCCCCGACCTGAGCGGAAATGGAATATGGAATATCTGGGCGTGCCCATCAATCAGGAGGATCTGGCATTGACGAATCATTTGTTTAGTTTGTCAATGATTCAGGGGCTCGATGAAATGGGTATTCACCTCTATCCGGACGAACGTGAAGCCGTATTGCATACCTGGCAACATATCGGACAAACCATGGGTATTTGCAAAGAACTTTATGTGCCCGATTACAAAGATGCATGGGATCAATACAAAACGATACTTCACAGACAAAGTAACGCAGTCAATAAAGATGGACCCGTACTTACGCGTGCTTTATTGGAATCGCTCGGACAAATGGTGAATAAAACTTTATCCATTGAAATGTTGGAAGACATCACCAATTATTTTATCAACGATAAACGCGCATGGAAATCATTGGGATTGCATAAACCCACTTTCGGTGATCACATGTTTGACATGATTGCACATTTTTTAACCTCTTTGAAAATCTGGCAAACATTATTTCATCGCGAAAACAACACCATACGCAATGGTTGGCTGAGTCGCATCATCAATTATGCTGTATGTAAACGATTTGGACTCGATCAGCAATACAGCCGGTATCCAAAGACAAATTTATTGGAAACGGTGTCGAAAATTATTCTCAACGAATTGAGCAAACGCGATCTTCAGAATTTTGAAGCCAGCAACTCGCTAAATCCTCAAAAACCATTTTTCTTTGAAAACAATTTGTTGTATGAAGAATGGGATCTCGGTGGCTTTAATCTCGATGTAGAGGACCAGGCTGTCATGGGTAAATAAGTATGAAACTGAAACTATATTTGAGCACAGGAATGATTAAGAGATGAATATTCGGAAACTAAAAAGCTTCATTACTTCCAAACTTAAACAGGAGCTTCCCAAACAATTGACATACCATGGTCTGCACCATACGCTGGATGTTTTAAACGTTTGTAATTTATACATCAAACGATTGAACATTCCTGCCAAAGATGCATATTTGTTGCGTACGGCATCGCTTATACACGATGTCGGAATCATTTGGACATACAATGGCCATGAAGAAGCCAGTGTCGTATATGCGGAAGAAATTCTCCCTGCAATGGGATATTCTAAAAAGGATATTGAAAGAATTTCAAAGATGATTATGGCAACCAACATTCCTCAAAGTCCGAAAAACATACTCGAACAAATCATTTGCGATGCCGACCTCGATTATCTGGGACGCAGCGACGTATATCCAATTAGTCAAACGCTTTACAAAGAATTCCTTGCTTACAAAGTCGTAAAAGATGAAGAGAGCTGGGATCGCCTTCAGGTAAATTTCCTTACCAAACATTTCTATCATACGGAATTTGCAAAAAAATACCGCGCACCGAAAAAAGAAATTTATTTGCAGGAGATTAAGAAGAAATGGGCCTGGGAGTGAGGGAGTTTAGTTTCTGGATGTTAGTTGTTGGTTGTTTGCTCTACCAAGTTTGGAGAATAGTTATACTAATTTGAAATTATACGATTGGAAATGAAGGAATAAACTTGCCTTTCTTTTTAGTTTGTGTTTATCGGTTTGTTTTAATTCATAATCTGTAACAATTGTTCAGATCAATGCTATTTTCAGTAGCGATATTTTTAACAATATCATTTTTCTCAGGGTTTACCCTGAGAATTTCATCAGGGTAAACCCTGAATTTTAGCTTGAAGCAAAAAATTTAACATAAATTATTTGGCTGAAGTAATGAATAATATTAGTATTGTAGCCCTATTATAAAGTTTTACATTTGTTTTACAATAATTAAACAAGCTGAGGAAATATAAAACTCCATTGAAACGACTATTTAATTATTTCTTTAACTTAAATCTAAAAAAATGCTAAAACAAGATCTTACTCCACCCGGCTATTAAAAGCTGATTCATTTGACACACACCGATTAATTCTTTCAAGAACTCCATAACCGTTTACATAACGCTAGAACTCTTCCAAAGAAATACAGTGCGATCCAAAAACAATTGAATCAGCTTTCTAAGCATCCTCATTTACCTTTTATCTAATATATATTCATATTAATTGAATGTACTCAGGATGCTCATTTTTGTCTTTATTATTAAAATTTTAAATTACAAATTATGAAAATCAATAATTGTGTTAATCGTATACTAATTCCAACTTTGATATTAATAAATCAAATTGGTTTTGCTTTTCCAGAAATAAATTCTCCTTTTATTTGGAAAGATGGTAGAAGTTTTTTTGGCAAAGAAAATAAGCACTCCTTTACAGGAACAAGGCTTTGTGATATCTATGGAAGTACCGATCCTGATGGAGTTAAAGTTATTGGGGAAGACGAATTTTCTATTTCATATATAACTGATTATTATTCTCCTGATGGAAATGGCATAATTGTACCTCCAACTGGCATCACTTTTTTGATACATGGAACACTTGTAATAGACCATAAATTTAGGGGTAATAGTCTTATTTTCCAAATGGGTAATGGTGCAAAAATAAAATTCGCAGAAATAGACCCAAATAATGGACCAGATATTGGATTTTATTATTTTGTCAATTGCAAATTCTTTTCTTGCGATAAGATGTGGAGAGGTATAGAGTGTAATTATGCATATGTGTTTAATTTTATAAAATGCAAAATTGAGGACGCTGAATTTGCGATTAAAGTAAACTCAAAAGTTAATATGTCCTTATGGGATAATATATTTAGCTTAAATTATGTATGCATAACTAACTCTGAAAATACTATTAGGTTAGGCGTCTGTGGTAAGAACATATTTAGGGGCGACCTTTCTAATGAAATGAGACCATTTTATAATTCTGATGTTGAAGATCATTATGATGCAGAAACACCTTATGCCGGATTTCTCTTAAATGATTGTTCCATAAATATCGGACGCCAAAATGACATAAATACTTTTAAATATTTGGTTTATGGTATAGTTGCTCAAAAATCGCATGTTACAGTTAATGGCTGTAATTTTGAGAACATATATGGATCTACCATAGATTTTCTAGGAGCAGGAATTTATGCTGAAGAATCAACTATAAAATGTGTAAAAGGAATTTTTAATGATGTATATTTTGCTGGTATTCATTCTTATGCATCACCTATTGATATTCAAAAATCTTCGTTTAATCATTGTACTCATGGAATCTTCATCGAGTATGCAATAAATGCAGAAAAATCAATAATAAAGGATAATACCTTTAACATGAATTCAGGGTATTTTCAAACCTCGAAATCTGATTTTAACACTTTAGAGAATTATGGAATTTGGTTGCAACGGCCATCAGGAGGCGCAGGATTGTTGACGGAAATTTATAGAAATAAATTTAATATTGGTGGCTCCAATACGAATGCATTTAGTGCTTGGATTGTAGAAAGCGGTTTATCCTATGGAAGTGAAAGCATAAGGTTTAATGCAAACAAAACCTATATTATATCAACCGCCGATATGGTTTGTGGTTATAAGTTTAATTGTTTTACTTCTAATTTTATCCAAATTGATACCGATACATTCGATTTTGATAATTCATCTCGACTTAGTATGAGAAATGCGATTACAGCACATGATAAATTAGGTGGGAATCATAGAGTCATTAATAGTTTATTTAAATCTAATAACACCAAGACAATGAATCTTGGTTTTTGGGCCCAAACATTTCCTAAAGTTTTTTATTGCGGGAATATTTTTGATAGAGTTGTTGAGAGTTTTTTATTTAAAGGGGGATGCGATAAAACTATTTTGGCTACAAGTACTTTTGATAATTCGAGTGGTTTAAAGATTGTAAATTATTCCAATAATGATCCAGGACTTATAGGGCCGCAGGACCGTCGAGGGAATGTTTGGGATTGCCCCCTCTCAGCAAACACATATGCAGGGGAAAATTATGGTGATCCTACTAAATCTAGGTTTGATATTGAAACTGATCACTGCACTAAGCTTCCAACAACAGGTATACAGCCAGGTTCGGGTTGGTTTTATTTCTCTGGTAATACTCCAAATAATTGTATTGAAGATTCGTTTGCTGATACATGTGTAGGGATATTTGGATTTTCAGATCACGATACAGCAATCTTTCAGGGCAATTATTCTGGTGGTCCTGTTGCGGGCCTATATAGATATAATGCAGATTTCGAACAATTATATAATATTTGGACAGATACTATTAAACTTCAGTGTGATACTCTAGCAGAGGATTATTTCATTGGTAAAAGGAGTTCCACAGAAGGTAGATTGAGCCAAGTATTAAATGAAATTAGGGTTAAGCTTGAAATTCCGACCGGAATTAAAGATACTCTGGATGGCCTAAGAGAAAGAAGAGAAATATATTTATACTCCATTGACACGTTAAATGAAAATTATTTTTGGCAAGATTCAGTTGAAGCGGATTCAAACTATAATGCAGTTTTAGATTCTTTTTTACTTATTGTATCTAGTTTGAAAATAATCGAAGATAGTTTAATTGATTTGATTTATGATTATCGCTCAGATGTATATGATTCCTTAATGACGATTAACAGCGCCATTTCTACCGATTCAGTTTGGGAAACGTATTCTAAATTTATGAATGAATTTGCAATGAAAGTCATTTTAAATGTGGTTGACTCGGAAGACTATGATTCAGCACAAACAATTGCATATAAGGATTATGGTGATGGTGGTATAGCTGTGCTATTTGCTAGGGTGTGGTTTCCATTTGACGAAGAGGAAGAAGAGAGTTTAATTGGTACTAAGAAAAGTGAATTAAATGGTGAAGGTTTAGAGCTTAGTCATACCAAATTTATTGATTTAACAAAGATGGTTGAAATTTATCCAATTCCGGTTGGCACAAATCAACTTGAAATTCGTTCAGATAAAGGAATGAAACAAATTCAAATATTAAATTTGCAAGGAACTGTGATAAATACTTTAGATTTAGGCAATGTTCTATCAACACGCCTAAAAATGGAGGAGTATTTACCTGGAGTATATTATATTCGCGTTATGCTAAGTAACGGAGGCCTAGTAAATAAGCAACTTATTAAATAAAATAAACTTACCGAGCCCAGATTTAATCTGGGCTCGGTATTCTAATGTCATGAAAGAAATTAATTTTTTAGTAGCTTTAATAATTTATTCTATTTGTCTTCAGGCTCAGGATAAATATGACCAAATCTGGTTATTTGGTCATCGACCTAATAAACCTATTGATTATCTTGGAGGATCAATAATGAGTTTTTTGCACAATGAACCAGAATTAAATTATTTTGTAATTAATTGCGACTTAGTTGAAAATGCTTCCATTTGTGATTCTGCTGGAAAATTAGTTGCATATACAAATGGCTGTGCGATTTATAATTCGAATCATAAAATTGTACCGAATGGAGATACTTTGAATCCAGGAGAAACGTACAATAATTATTGCAATGGATCTAATGGCTTTTATCCTACTAGATCACTTGCATTGGCATTGCCTGGTTTCTCCCCAGATACATTTTATTTCTTTCATGTAGGGGATGATGAAGATGGTAATCCCGGTATTGTCTACATGACAACTTTATTACATTCTGAAATGAATGGAACTCGAATAATTACAAAAAATAACATCATTGGTAAAACCAAAGTTGTAAGTGCAATTCAAGCTGTGCGTCATGGAAATGGTCGTGATTGGTGGATAATTTTGCATCAGACTTTAAGCAATTACTTTTTTAAATATCTTTTAACTCCAACTGGAATAACGGGCCCAATTTTGCAACAAATAGGTTATAAATGGACATTTTCATACTGGACTTCTCAAGCGGCATTTTCCCCTAATGGTAAATGGTATTCTATAATGTCAGAATCAAATGGCGTACATTTATTTAATTTTGACCGATGTACTGGACTATTCTCAAATTATCAAGAACTAGTACGCCCTGTCAATGATACAAGATTTTACCCTCGAGGTATATGTTTTTCACCAAATAGTAATTATTTGTATTTATCTGCGGATTTTACTCTATATCAGTACGAATTAGGACCGTCTAATGTGTCCAACTCATATACTGTTATTGATACTAATGACTTTTTTAAGTTGCCCTATACGTTTAATTCTTCTTTTTACCAATTGATGCTAGGACCGGACAATAAAATATACGGAAACACTAGTAGCCAAACAAATTTTCTTCATGTAATTCACAATCCTGATAATAAAGGTGACGCATGTAATTTTGTACAGCATGATATTTTACTTCCATCCTCATATTGGCAATCAATGCCCAATTTTCCTCATTATAGAATGTACGAATTGGAAGACAGTCCTTGTGATACACTTGGAATAAATAAATTACCAATTGCAAATTGGAGATATGAGATAGATACTTTAAATCGATTAAACTTTAACTTTACTGATCTAAGTTATCCTAATATTACCAGTTGGAGTTGGACATTCGGGGACTCTTTAAGTTTCAATAATGAAAGCCAAGAGCAAAATCCAAAACATGAGTTTTCACGCAATGGCAAATTCAATGTTTGCTTAACCGTTACAAATAAGCATGGTTCTCATAAATTATGTAAGGAAATTACAATTGGAACGGTTGATGCCAACAACGAATATATTGGTATATCCATTTTCAATTCATTACAAGTGACCCCAAATCCAATTCATGAATATTTGAATATTAAAATAACAAATTATATACCAAATAAATTAAAAGTATATATATATAATGAATTAGGTGTAAAGGTATTTTCCCAACATTTAAAGACAGGAAATAATATAGTAAATACTAGTTTTTTAATAAGTGGCCTATATTTATTTAAGTTTGTAGAAGAAGAAAAATACATCAAAACCTGTAAAATTATTAAACAATAAACATTAGCCAGATTCCTTCCTCCTTGCTTCATAATCCATAATCAAAATTCTCCTTCTTCTTTCACCATTAGCCTCAAACAAACAATTGTTAGTCTAGCCCTCCTAACTCGTCTCATAATAATCCAAATCCTTTGCAAAGGTTTCGGATAAGGACCAGGTTGAAATTCCACTCAGCAGCAAACAGGTACCGCCAACGATCCAGGTGGCTGTTTCTATTCCATACAATTCGAGCAAATAATTAAAAGAAAGGGTAATGGGAATCACCGCACCGCGCACAAAATTGGGTACAGTGGTCGTGGCTGTTGCGCGAATATTGGTGCCAAATTGCTCAGAAGCGATGCTGACGAATAGGGCCCAGAAACCTGTTGCAAGTCCCAGTGCAAAGGTGAGAAAATAAAAACTAGAACTGCTGATGTCTTTTAAATACAAATAAACAAGCGTCAATATAAATGTGAAGATCAAATAGGCAAAAACTACTTTGCGCCTGCTTCGCCAGACCTGACTTAACCAGCCACTCAAAAGATCACCCACCGACAATCCGATATAAGCATACATGATGGAATCTCCCACAGAGATGGGTTCCTGAATATTCAGAAACGCTGCATATTTTCCTGAAAATTTTACGAGAATACCGATGACAAACCAAACCGGTAATCCGATTAAGATACAAGCGAGGTATTTCCAAAAAATCGCTCTGTTTTTAAACAGCATAAAAAAATTGCCCTTTTGCACCGTATCTCTTTTCAGTTTATCAAACATCCCACTTTCAAATGTGCCTACTCTAAATGCAAGCAGCAACAAACCCAAAACACCTCCAATGATATACGACATTTGCCATTCAGTTTGTTTGGCAATGAGGTTTCCGGCAACGGCTCCCAAAGCCCCTGCAGAAACAATGATCATCGTACCCCAGCCCCTGCGTTCTTTGTCGAGGATCTCAGATACCAATGTGATAGCAGCTCCCAACTCTCCGCTGAGTCCGAACCCTGCGATCAACCGCACTGCCTGGTATTGGTGGATGTCTGTAACAAATGCATTGGCAATATTGGCCAGCGAATAAATTAATATCGAAGAAAACAATACCGACTTTCGCCCCAGTTTGTCACCCAATATGCCAAAAACAATTCCTCCCAGCAGCATTCCGCCCATTTGCCAAAGAAAAAGAAGATAATCGTATCGGGCAATTTGATCTGCGGGCAATTTTAATCCTTTCTCAAGCGATTCTCTGCCAATGATATTAAACAACTGTAGATCGTAGATATCTACAAAATATCCTAAGGCGGCAACAAGAACCGGTATGCTAAAAATTTTAGACGATGATGAACTATGCATTGACTATGATGGACTATGATTAACTGTGATGGACTGTGATGGACTATGATGGATTATGACTATGATTGCCTATGATGGGATATGATGGATTATGATTGCCTGTGATGGGATATGATGGATTATGATGGGCCATGGTTGAATAAATAATAACTGAACGAATTGATGTTGAAGTTTCAGAAACAAAAATAACTATGGTTCTGAATTAATAATGAAAAGATTATAATTTTAAATTATTTATTTGGCTTCATGACCCTTTTAAACTCAAGTCTTTTAGCTCCGAAATTTATAAGTAATCCAATTTTTAAATTTGATGATTCGAGATAATTAATAGCTTGTGCAAGGTGAGCATTTTCTAGTTTTATTACCGCTTTTAATTCCACCATGATCCTGTCTTCAACCAAAAAATCAAAACGACGCATTCCAACAAAAATGCCCTTATAATATAACCTTAATTGAATTTCCCGTTTACATGTAAATCCTCGTTGGTTTAATTCTATTTCAAGACAACGCTGGTAAATTTTTTCCTGGAAGCCATTTCCCATATTACGATGCACCTCCATCGCACAAGAAATTATTTTTCCCGTAAGTTCAGATTCAAGATATTCAGGTTTATTCATGATGTCATTCAACCTGAAAAATAATGAAGCTGTGCTATATCACACCGTCATCAAACCCTCATTCAATAAATTATTGCCATAACTCAATCAATGTAATGAATACCTAAGTATTTTTAATATCGGGATTCATTCTAATTTATTAAACAAAATATCGACCATCCAATTTCTCTCATCATATCAAACAACCCAAAACACCAGCATTACCAAAATCGCGCATAAAATCCCTTCATAGCGCATCATAGTCCATCATAATCCATCATAGTCTAGCTGAATCTCGTAGTAAACAATAAATTGCTGAGTCCAGGTACTTCCCATCAAAGTAATAATTCTCTTTAAAATGTGCTTCTTTTTGAAATCCAAATCTGGTGAGCAGGTTTATGGATTTCTGATTTTTCGGATTGACATTGGCATCAATCCCATGAAGATTCATCACGTGAAAACCATATAGCAGTACTTCCTGCATAGCCCTTGACATCAGTCCTTTGCCCTGCCATTCGGGGTCCAGGGTATAACCTATTTCTGCGCGGTGATTCGTTTCATCAATTTTCCAAAAAGCCATAGTGCCTAACAAGCGTTCGTTAGTAGGCAGACATACGGCCCAATTGATACTGGTATTTGCTGCGGTCCCTTTAAGAACCGTCTCTATCCATAATTCAGCCTCCGCTAAGGAACCTGCCGGTGGTCTGTCTAAATACTTCAACACTTCAGGATGACTGCGTAGATGAAAAACTGCAGGGGCATCATCCATGCGTAAATTTCTAAGCACGATGTCCTGTGTGCGAATTTCAGGAAAAGGATTAAAATTTAAGTTTAACATGCTGCAATTATAAGCGGTCTCTCCATTGTATGATTAATTATTAAATCTTTTTGGTCTTTGAACTAATTCGCCATTGCAGTTCGGACAAATATTTTGCATTTGTTCTGTGCAATTTCCACAAAATGTACATTCATAACTACAAATGAAAGCTTCACTTTGGTGGTCAAGTGTTGTATTACATTTTTCACAAACAGTCCGCATTTCGAGCATCTCTAACTAATTTATTTCTTTTTAAATGCATTTTCAAAAACCTCAATCCATTCTTCGGGGCTAACTTTAGTGACCAATTCTGCAATCAGCTTCAAAGGAACGTCCTCCGGCTTTTTAAACCGTACACAACATTTACCCATATCCAGTTTTTTAGTTGAATGTTTGGGCCATTCACTGGTAAACCATTCCAGCAACAAACCTGCATACAATCCCATGTGGTAAAAAGAGATGTAATTTTTTTGCGATGCCAAACACATAAACGGCAGTGGCTGTTTAGGGTCACAATGGTATCCTGCCGGATAAAGGCTGTGCGGGACTACATATCCGATCATTCCATAACTCATGACTTCCTGAAATCCTTTGGGCATGTTTTTGACAATCGTCTTATGCATTTCTGATAAAATTTCTTTCCGCTCATCGGGGACTTCGGCTAGATATTCTTGAATGGTTTTAGCTTTAGATTGCATATATTAGATCTTTACAAGGTCACGAAGATAAATTGAATTTTTAAAATTTAGATCTTGACAAATTAAAATATATAAAAGTTGTCTAAGGAGATTTGTTGTCAGAGCAACATCCGTGGGTTTCCCGCAGATCTCGCAGATTTAGCGCAGAGATCGATTTCTGCTAAATCTTCGGGAACCAAATCTACAGCTGAATCAAAACTGCAAGCCTTTACATCACAAATTCACCAATTATTCGTTCTTTTAGAATATTTAAAATGATGAAACCAATCCTCCTCTCCATTAGTTTACTCTGCTTGCACTTTTTTGCCATAGCGCAAATAGATTTTCAGAATCCAAGTCCAGCTGCTTTCATGCATCCAAAATGTATGGAAATGGATCATGCCATTCTTAATAATGATTACAGCATCATCCACAGTGTCCTCATTGTCGAAAAAGGAAAACTTGTTTTTGAAAAATATTACAATGGTTGGAAAAAAGATTCCCTGCATCAATTGCAATCAGCAACTAAAAGTGTGGTCGCAACCTTGCTGGGTTGCGCATTAAACAATGGATATATCCATTCTGTTGACGAGCCCATTTCGAAACATTACGATATCGCTTCCTTTGAAGACAGCTTAAAAAATAAAATCACCATAAAAGATCTGATCACACAAAGGCATGGTTTGTCCTGGAAAGAAGGCGACTGGAATGATCCCAACAATAGCTGGAGAAAAATTATTTCAAATCCCGGAAACTGGTATGAATCCGTTTTACAAACACCCATGGATACCTCGCCGGGTTTGATCTTCAATTACAGCAATGCAGCTCCTTTGTTGATCAGCGGAATAATTCAAATGGCCAGCCAAATGTCCATCGACAGTTTTGCCAAAAAATATCTCTTCGAACCCTTAGACATTCAAAATTATTGGTTTTGGCCGGGCAATGGCGGCCCACAAAACAATGGGATGGCCCTTATTTCATTAAACTCAAGAGATATGGCGAAGATCGGACAACTTTATCTTCAAAGCGGCCGTTGGAATGGCGTTCAACTATTGTCAAATGATTTTGTAAAACATGCGGTTCATCCACACGTAAAAAATGTTGAGCCTAATGGCTTTTACAAATCTTATGATTACGGTTATTTCTGGTGGAGTCATCCTGTCCTAAGAACTGATGAAAATAATAGAACGCAAAAAATATTTCTAGCACGTGGTGCCGGTGGACAAAACATCATTGTTTGGCCAGAACGCGATATTGTCGTGGTGATTACGGCCTGGAATTTACAAAGAAGTAATTTGTCTCAGACTCTGTTTGACAATTACATTTCAAAAATGTGACCTTATAAAAACTTACAACTGTTCGTTCACATGTCCGGATATGATCCAGTCGCCCTTAATGACCCAACTGATTCCAAAAGCAGTGAGCGCCAACCATTCGCAGATTAATGTGAGCGGAAATTGAATGTTTACCTGCAAGTATTTTTCAATACCCCAGCCGATAACAATGGCCAGCATAGATCCGATAATGACATATCCGCTGCGTTTAAACCAGGGCCGCTGACGCAGTCGGGCAGCTGTAATCTCTCCGCGTTCATCCTTTTTATTAAATGTGATTAAAGTAAACCAGGCAAAACAAGCAAACAATAAAATTGCGCACAGGAGATGAAGTGAATAAACTTCATTGCCTAAACCCGCAAAACAGGCTGAATCACCATCCGGAAGTTTTGTTGGGAAAAACGCAACGCCAAAACAAAATGCACTTGCCATATTGGCCAGAGTTTTATCCTCGCCTTTCGGACCACAATAGGTATACAACAAAATAGCCATGACACAAAGTATACCTACGAATACGTTTTGCATTCCTGTATGATAATATGCACTGATGGAATCAAGCCATTTTTTATCAGCACATAAAAATGCATTTCCAACAATTAGGATCAATGGAAAAACAATGCCAAGTATTCCAATGCTCCGCCGCACCCAAAGAAAATGGATCAGTTCGAAGGGATCATGTTGTACAGTAGATTTCATAAAAATGTGTTTTGATGGATTCATAAATATAATAAAACAATACGAGATAACACATAATGACTTTTATAATTCATACATCCTTCAATGTTAGTTTAAAGCAATAATACTGAAATCAGTATTGGCTTTAATGATCTAATGTATTAGATTTGTTCTTATGAACAGACGATTTCGCTTGGCTTGTTCATTAGGACTATTGCTTTGTTGTTACAACTTAGCGGCACAACGCCATGCTCCTTGCGGCGGAAATCCGGTGCCCCTTTCCATTACCTGCGCAGATGCTTGTCTGGTTTGTGATTTGAATGGCGTTTCTGCAAGAACGACCAACACCACTCAGGGTCAATCGCCTCCCGGATATTGTACCATGGTCGTGCATAGCATGCAATGGCTTGCATTTGTGGCCGGCTCTGCCAATTTAACCATCAACGTGCGAGTTTCTGCATGCAATCAAAACAATGGTGTCGAAATGGGAATTTATGCTTCCGATGATTGTCAGACATTCCGCCTGGTCAGCAATTGCAACACCAATATGTTTAACAATCAAACCTGGCCGTTTACGACGACTGAACCCCTTAAACCAGGCTGTATCTATTATCTCGTCTTTGATGGCAATGGACCCAATTCCTGCCAGGTCGATTTTACGGTAGTGAGCGGAAGCACAATGGCACCAACTCCAAACACCAATCAAAAAATCACAGGGAAGCAGCGCGTTTGTGTAGGCGAATCTGCCGATTATTTTATTCCAGATATTTTCGGAGCCTGCGATTACGAATGGCGCGTCGAAAATGGAAACATTCTCACAACTTTAAACAACAGAGTTACTGTACTTTGGGACAATCCGGGCATTGGGCGCATTTGCGTCAAAGGAACTAACGCTTGTAAGGAAGGCAACGAGGTATGCCTTGATGTTGAAATTGGAGAAGAATCTCCGCTTACAGAACTCGGGCCTTTTTTTGTATGTTTTGGCGAATCCTATCGCTACAAAAATATTTTACTCACTGCGGGGTACCTGGCAGTTTAACGATAAAAATAAATTTGGCTGCGATAGTAACACCATCATTTATGTTGAAAATTTAGATCTGCTCCAAACAGATATCGACACGTTTCTGTGTTACCCGGATACGCTACTCTTTGGCAATAAAAAAATTGATTCCAGCGGGCGGTATAGATCCAACTTGAAATCAAAAATCTCCCCATTCTGTGATTCAACGGTCTTCCTGAATGTGTTTTATACAAAATTAATATCGAAGATTCATAAAAGTGGCGACTTGAGTTGTCAGGATACGCTGGTTACATTGTATTCGGATTCATCCTATTATGAAAATGGAAATAAAGTAAAATTTATCTGGACAGATGACAACGGCGATACGCTTTCTACCCATGACAGCTGTATAGTAAATGTTTCCGGAAGCTTTTACCTCAGTTTAATTTATAAGCAAGACTCCATACATACCTGCTCCCATACCAGCAGCATTTTGGTCCAGGGCTCCATTAAATCACCAGATCTGCTTCTTACCGATTCTATCCAATTTTGTGCGGGGTCTGATATAAATCTTTACAGTTTGCCGATAACAGATTTAAACAATACGCTTGCATTGCGAACTTTTCATACAAATCTACCTTGTGATAGCAGTAACATGATTTCCGATACCACTTTAAAATTTTTTAACGACACTCTTATCTATCTAAAAGCCCGGATTGCCCATTGTCAAGATGTAATCGCTATCCCAATTACAATAAAGCCACTTGAACATATATATGTAAATGATCTGGATTTTTGTAAGGGTACTTCCGTAGATTTAAATCAACTTCAATATTCGAAAGACGGAAATTTTAATGGGGGACCAATCTTTTACCATTGTGCGATGAAAGATAGTTCTTGCTCAGTTAACTCTCCTTTTGTGTTAAATGCGGATAGTTCGATTTATGTATTGCCCGATTCGGCCACATGCCCTGAATTTACAAGTTTTACGCTTAAAGCACTGCGGATACCGGATGCCGGATTCCAATTGAGTTCATTGAACTATTGTTTGAATGACAGTTTGCAATTAATTTTAAATAACAAATTCATCACTGAAAACATTTATTTCCGTTTTCAACAGAATGAACAGCCGTGGGTAAATCCTGATTCCACGGTGTCCTTTACCTTAGTAGATACCGGCCGCTTTACCATTTGCATTCGCAAAGAAGAAAAAAATTGTGTTGATTCGAGTTGTACAACTTTCCGGGTTCACCCATTGCCTCAAATCCCATTACCCGAATGTTTTTCAACCGACAGCACTGTGTTCTTCAGATGGAATCAAATGGGGAGTGAAACCTATACAATAGACACTTTGTTGGGCGGGCCTTTTTTAAGAATTTCCGATACCAGCATTCTATTTCATTCGCTTTCAAGAGGGCAGGAGATTCGGATCCGCGTCACAGCCCATTCGTTATATTGTGGTTCGTTGTTTGCAGAAATAAATTGCCAATCCAAATCCTGTCCGCCGATTTCTATATCCATTTTACCCGTCGACACGATTTGCATTGTACCCGGAATGAATCCTATAAAACTAACAGCTGTTAGTGATAGCCTTCTTTCCGGTGGATTATATATCTGGCGGGGAAAAGGTATTATTGATAGCTTGAGTGGAATTTTTGATCCACTGCTAGCAGGTCCCGGAAACCATCGAATAAACGCGTTGCTCGATTATCAAGCTTGCAAATATTTTACATCTTATGTTATAGTAGTTCGTGAAAATCCATTTTCCAGTTTTGTAATGGATAGTGTTATTTGTCAGGACTCGAGTCTCACATTGTTTTTTAATGGGAGTAGAGCCGATTCCTCCAAATTTGATTGGGATCTTGGCGACGGAATCTTTCAATTGTTCAATGCCGATAAGGAAGTTCATGTGCGGTGGTCCACTCCCGGAAAAAGACAACTGAAATTAAAACTCAGTCAATACAAATGTTTTGATGAAACAATCAAAGAAATTGAAGTCCTGGAACATCTGCCACCACCGGAAATCACTTGTGAAAATACCGATTCATTTATTGTCTTCCGATGGAAAAAAATCCAACGCGTCAAAAAATATAAATTAAATCTCATTCAGGGCAACAACGGATCCTTTATCAATGACACGACCTATCAAATTGCCAAGCGATTTTTGACAGACAGCGCAGCTATACAACTTAGCCTTGAAGATGAAGGCCCTTGCTCGGAGATTAGCAGCGGTATAGAATTTTGTAAATCGCCCGACTGTCCGCCGAGAAACATATTGCGAGATACTGTTTTGCACCAATGTGCCAATCAATTGCAAAATTTTTCTTTAACATCCCTCATTCAGGATTTACTTCCTTCGTACAATTGGAATGGACCCTCAATACAATTGGATTCTGTTGATGCCAAAAATTTGACCCCCGGAATTTATCACTTCATAATCCAGGCACAACAATTTGGATGTAAATACACGGATACTATTTTATTGCGCATTACCAATGCTCCACTTTTCGGAAATATCAATTTAACTCCTATTCCTTGCGATGCCCTGAACCCTTATGGTGCTGTGAATGTCACCAATGTACCTGCACTTACAGGCCCTGTACAATACAGTCTCAATGGAAGTCCTTATCAACAGGATTCCAGTTTTTATAATTTGAGAGAAGGTGCATATCTCCTAACTATAAAAGACGGTTTTGGATGTACAACCGACAGCCTTTTAAACTTGAAAGCACCTGCCATTCCTTTACTTGAATTGGGACCGGATGTGGAAGTTCTCAAAAGAGAAGTTGTTGCTTTAAATGCGATGATTACGGGAAATTATTCCACGATTTACTGGAGTAGTCCTGTGGTTTTGAGTTGTCAAAATTGTGAGGATCCGGAATTGCAGGCTATTAAAAACATAAAAGTCTATTGTACAATTGTCAATGAAGACGGATGTTTGGCAACAGATTCGTTAAGTATTCGCATTTTCGAACAAAAAGTTTTTGCGCCTAATGTATTCTCTCCAAACGGAGATCAGATCAATGATTTTTTTACACTCTTCGGAAACGTCAGCGAGATCAAACTGCTTGAAATTTACGATCGCTGGGGAAATCGCGTTTTCTCTAAAGAACATTTTGAAGGCAATAAACCGGAATTGGGTTGGAATGGGAGATTTCAAAATGAAAACGCTTTACCGGGAGTATATGTGTATCGGGCTGTTGTTGGATTTGAGAAAGGAGCCAATCAAATCCTTCGCGGAGATCTGACACTTATTCGTTAGTCGATCAACCATTGATTTATGGTATACGAACGTATGTTAGTTTAGGCTTGGATCAATCCGTTTTTACATTTATAATTCCGTTTCAAGACAAAATTTGTGGTTTCCCGCGGATTTCGCAGATTAAGCAGAAATCGATCTCTGCGTAAAATCTGCGAAATTTGCGGGCCATAATTCGTGCAGATGAATCCATCCCATAAAATCATTTTAAATCAGTTTAACATAAAATCAGGTCCCATTTGATCATTAATGCTAAAAGTCCTGATCATCAGGCCCTTTAAAACTTGATTTTTTTTCTAAAATTATTGGAAATTCCTATCTTTGCGGATAAAATTATGAAAATGAAAAACATATTAAGCATTCTTTCTCTATTTGCATTAATTCTGGTTTTACCATCTTGTAAAGAACAAAGTAAAACAGAAGCTCCTGCTGAAACTACTGAGGCTACAGCAGCTCCACCGGCTGCTGCTCCAGCTGCAGATCCGGCTTTAACTGTACCACCGCCAACAACTGCTCCTCCAACAGCAGAGCCTGCACAAAATGCAAAAGGCGTTTGGCATTATACTTGTCCTAAGGGATGTCCGGGCGGAGCAGGTGCTCAAGGTAAGTGCGCTAAATGCGGATCAGACCTTGCTCACAACGCTGGTTACCACCAACAATAAGATTTCGTTCAGGATATAAATCCTGTCCACACAACTTTTACACCTACTAAGCTGGAATGGCTTGGTAGGTGTTTTTTTTTATCTTGTGTTTCATTTTTCACCAAAAAATTCAATGTTTTATGGCAAGTGTCAGCACTTATCTCAATTTCCCCAGGCATACAGAAGAAGCCTTTTTGTTTTATCAATCTGTTTTTGGAGGAGAATTTGAAGGCGGGATCTCCAGGTTTAAGGACCTGCCTCCATCTGATGAAATGCCACCGATAGACGAAGCCGATCTGGAGTTGGTTATGCATATCACTTTACCCATCACAGGCGGACACCGCTTGATGGGAACCGACGCCCCTGAATCCATGGGCTTCAAACTGCGTTTTGGAAATAATGTATACATCAATCTGGAACCCGATACCCGCGAAGAAACGGAGAGATTATTTGATGCTTTATCTGAAGACGGCATGGTTGAAATGGAATTGCAGGATATGTTTTGGGGCGCTTATTATGGAAGCTGTACCGATAAATTTGGCGTGCAGTGGATGTTTAATTGTGAAGAAAAAGCCTCTTAATGCAAATGAAATCATTTGCCGTAGATGTAGGTATTCAGATTCAGAAACCTGCTTACGAAATTTATGAAGCGATCGTCGATCCCGAAAAAATGTGCAACTATTTTATTTCACAAAGTAGCGGCAGGATGGAATCCGGCAAGTCGCTGATCTGGAAATTTCCTGAATTTGATATGGACATTCCGGTACGCATCGGAAAACTTATCCCCAATGAATATATTTCCTACACATGGGATCAGGCCGGTATTGATTTAAATGTAGAAATGCGACTTGAAAGTTTAAAAGATGGTTCTACGCTTGTGCAAATCTCTGAACAAGCTGCTGATTCTGAAAAACTGGGAATCGATTGGTTAAAAGGAAATACAGAGGGCTGGTCTAATTTTTTAGCTTGTTTGAAAGCATATTTGGAATACGGAATTAATCTTCGAAAGGGCGCATTTATTTATCGAGGAAATATTTCAACTGAATAAAATGAAACAAAAAATTTATCCTTGCATTTGGTCCAATGGAAACGCAAAAGAAGCTGCTGCATTTTATATAGATACTTTCGGAAATGGAACTGTTGAAACGGATTCTCCGATGGTTTTGATGCTTTATTTACATGGAGAAAAGTTTATGTTTCTCAATGCCGGACCACAGTATCCGCCCAATCCCAGCATTTCGTTTTTTGTAGTCTGCGAAACAGCCGCAGAAGTCGAAAAATATTTTCACTCCTTATCCGATTCCGGAAACATCCTGATGCCTTTGGATACATATGAATGGAGTCAAAAATATGCATGGGTACAGGATAGATTTGGTGTAAGCTGGCAATTGTATATGGGCAAAATGGAAGAAGTAGGTCAAAAGTTTACGCCGCTGCTCATGTTTACCAATGAACAAGCCGGAAAAGCGCAGCAAGCCATCCATAAATACACCTCGGTTTTTGAAAAGAGCTCCATCGTTGGTATTTTAAATTTTAGTGCAAATGAAGAAGCCCCAGAAAGCTATGTAAAACATTCGCAATTCACATTATCGGGTCAGGTCTTTATGGCTATGGACAGCCCCATTCCGCATGCCTTTCATTTCACAGAAGGTTTATCGCTCGTTGTTGAATGCGCAGACCAATCCGAAATAGATCGCTATTGGAGCGCGCTCACAGAAAACGGAAGTGAAAGTATGTGCGGCTGGCTGAAAGATGAATTTGGAGTTTCCTGGCAAATCGTTCCGGAAATTCTTGGAGAACTCATGCAGGACCCTGAAAGAGCGCCACGCGTGATTGCCGCTTTTATGCAAATGCGAAAATTTGAGATTGAGGCTTTGCTCAGAGCTTGATGGCTTTCTCAATACTTGAAAATGTTGTAAAGGAGAATTGCAAATAAAATCCAATAAACTACTTCAACAATCAACTAAAACATGATGCTTATTTATTAAATGCAAATTGAGTACATTTGTATTAGATGTTTTTTTATAAATACTGGATCTGTATTTCTTTAGTCTTTGTTTGTATTCATCTAAAGGCTCAATGTTCAATAGATACTTCACAGATCAAAATACAGACTGAATATTTTGACAACCCCGCATTCGGCAATTTCCTATCGCTTCGTAAAGACCGTTTGGGGCGAGATTTGTTATATGCAACAAGCAAAGATGGCGGATTAA
Source organism: Saprospiraceae bacterium (assembly GCA_016719615.1). NCBI lineage: Bacteria > Pseudomonadati > Bacteroidota > Saprospiria > Saprospirales > Saprospiraceae > Saprospiraceae bacterium. Next base: position 352,906 of record JADJYQ010000006.1, on the reverse strand, counting down.
AAATATTTTCGACGACTTCTACCGTTCCCCAATTGATACAACAAATGAATGCTGCCACTTTCGGCAGCCGGGATGTTATTTTTATTCAACAGGAAGGAGCTTATGTCTATTTGAGTTTAGGTGATATTTGGAATACCAATGAAACGGTAGGTTTTGCTATTCTGGATGTAAGCAATCCCGCTCAAATTAAAATTGCCGATACGCTGTTTTTGGATGCGATGCCGGGTGGTGGGGCCGCCATTTATATAGATGGGGACCTGGCATATCTCGCCGGTATGAGCAATGGATTGATAATTCTGGATATCAAAGACAAAAGAAATATCCAATTTGTGAGCCAGCTCAAATTCGGAAATGATTTTCCACATAAGGATTCGAGCAATGCTACAGCCTACAATGCGAGGGGCATCTGGGTGAAAGATCAATATGCTTATGTGTGTTATGACAGAGGTGGTCTGAGAGTAGTTGATGTTTCCAAACCTGATTCACCAAAAGAAGTTTCTAAATATTGTTTTTCAAATCTGATCAATTACGCAACTGCTTACAACCATATTATTATAGATCATCATCTGGCTTATGTATCTATCGATTATTACGGCATGGAAATTTTAGATATTTCGAATCCTTTAAATATCCGGCACAAAGCCTGGTGGCATCCCGAAGATTGGGCTCCGGCAACCAATGATTTCAATACCTGGGCCGCTTCCAAAGGTCATGCAAATGAAATAGCCTATGATCCTATATGTAATTTAATCTATTTATCTGCCGGAAAATCTGATGCCGTGATCGTGGATGTAAAGAATCCTTCCAATCCACAAACCTGCGGTATTGTTGGAAGCGCTGCAGATGACTACGGTACCTGGGGATTAGACTATTTTGATGAAAAGATTTATCTTAGTTATATCTGGTCTCCATTTTTTCCACCTCATTCCAACTATACCGGATTCAGGGTATATGAAATACCTGCTTGTACGATTACAAACTCTCAAAATGATAAACAATTGAGTGATGATCTGGCCAAAATTAGCTTTGGTCCAGACGGTATCATAAATATCCAGGTTCAAAATTATACACCTTCATTAAAAGTAAAAATATTTTCAACCCTTGGTCATCTCGTTTATTCGAAAAGTTTCTCCACAATGTATCAATTAAATTTTAATCCGCATTTGTCAAATGCAGTTTATTACATAAGCTTGGAAACCAACCATCGCATTTCGACCCAGCCTATTTTAATTTCAAATTGAATGAAATGTACATTTATTTTAAAATTTGCATGATCACAGAAGTTAAAATTTTATGATCTACCAACAATTAGCTCTGATATCATCCATCCTTGGAGGATTTGCATTTACCTTCTTTGCTGCAGTGGTCTTTCAACCCAGACCACATAAAATTTATATGCCCGTGCTGATGCTTTCCATTGCTTCCACCATTTGCATGTTTGTATGCACATTGGGCTGGTCTTTTATCGCCATCAACGAACATCGCGAAACAGAAAACATCGGTGAATTACTCAGACAGCATCACAAAACACTTTCCATGTTGTTTCTTTTGGGAATTGTCGCTTTGATCACCTGCATTGGACTCAGTGGCTGGTTGCATTCGAAAAAAGCAGGAATCGTTTCCTTGTTATTAGCACTTACCGGATTTGCATATATTGTGTATCTGATGTCACATTTTATACGTTGATCTATATATTTATCAACTTTGTAAATTCAGATTTATGCCGGACATTTTACATGCATTTTACATTCAAGCTCCCCTTGAAACCGTATTTCAAGCTGTTTCACAAGCCCCAGGATTAGACAAATGGTGGACCCAATCCTGTCGCGGAACTCCGGGTCCGGAAGAAGAATATGAATTTTTCTTTACACCTGAATATATTTGGAAGGGAAGCATCCGCATTTATAATCCCCCACACCACATTGAATTTTTAATGACAGATGCACAAGAAGACTGGATGCATACAATCGTTAGTTTACAATTGCGCTCTGTTAATAACGGCACGGAAATTGAATTTGCCCACCGCGATTGGAAAGAAGCCAATAAACATTTCAGGGTTTCTTCCTATTGTTGGGCAACTTATCTAAGGGTATTGAAACTTTATTTAGAAAAGGGTGCAGAGACACCTTATGAGCTGTGGGATTTGGTGTGAAGGGGATTTAATCAATCCAATTGGTGTATTCCATTGCGTTCCTGTTTTCACAATTTGAATTCCCGAAGCATTTTTAAACCTACTTATAATTAGATTGCTTTCTATGGCAAATATTTATATTGAAATTCAAGTTTTATCTTTAAACTTTGAATAAGCGTAGTTTTCCCCGTTTGACGAGGCCCGGTCACAGCTACAGCCTTGAACTTAGAGGCCCGATCCATAAGCTTTTACCCAGCAATTCTTGTTATCATTTGATAAAAAAATGGAATTTTATGGAATCAGATTCCATAAAAAGACAGAAATAATCCATTTTTAAAAGATGAACATCGCGATAGACTATTCCCATATTCAGCTAATAAAGCAATTTCCGTTTCCGAAATTTTTATCTCCTATTCGTTAACTTTCAAATTGCCCGTTATGCTGAAATGCCTTTTGAAGAATCCATTTACTTAAGGATAAATAATATTATCCCATGTACATGAAAAATGTTGAAACTTCGATCTATCATTCGTTCGGAAAACGGAGTTTTCCAATCATTCAAGCAGATCCCGCTTTTAAACACACCATTGGTTTTAAGTAATCATAGAAAGCGGGATAAAGACTACGCTCAGCGTCTGGAATGAATTTAAACTTACCATAAAAAATATTTTTCCTCTTCTGCCTTTTTCCTTTAAGCTTTTGCCTAAACTCCGCTACTCACTTCATCCTAACTAACATTCGTTCGTATCACTCCGATATTCAATTCATTCAATTGTTTGTCATCGACTTCTGAAGGCGCATCAATCATCGTATCGCGACCCATGTTGTTTTTAGGGAACGCAATGTAATCGCGAATGGAAGAACTTCCGTCCATGACCGAACAAAGCCTGTCCAATCCAAAAGCGATACCGCCATGCGGGGGTGCGCCATAAGCAAAAGCGCCCAGTAAAAAGCCAAACTGGCGCTCTGCTTCCTCTTTGGTGAAGCCCAGGATCTCAAAATTTCGTTCCTGTAATTCCCGGTTGTGAATTCTGATAGAACCCCCACCCAATTCAGAACCATTGATGACCATGTCATAAGCTGCTGCATGAATACTGGCCAGCACTTCTTTTTCTTTGCTTTGCATTTTGTCAAGGTCTTCCGGTAGTGGACTGGTAAACGGATGATGCATGGCGAAAAACCGCTGTGCGTCATCATCCCATTCCAACAAAGGAAAATCCAATACCCACAAGGGTTTGAACACGCCCGCCGGAATGCGATCCAAACGACGCGCAACTTCCAAACGCAATTCGCCCAATTGCTTTAAGGTGGAGTCCCGTTCGCCTAAAAGGATGAAAAGGGTATCTCCTGTTTGTGCACCTATTGCATTTCCTATAACTAACAGTTGTTCGTCTGTATAAAATTTTCCAATGGTGGACTTGATTCCTTCGCTTCCGAATTTTACATAAATTAAACCTTTGGCTCCGATCTGTGGCCGTTTGACCCAGTCTGTCAAGGCATTTAATTCTTTGTTGGTAAAAAAAGTATCACTTTCTGTCGCGACAAATCCCTTAATGCATTGGGCATCATCGATCAAAGAAAATCCATTTCCTTTCATGGAAATCAGGTCATGAAATTTCATGTCGAAGCGCAGATCCGGTTTGTCGGAACCATAATATTCCAGGGCATCTTCGTATAACATCCTGGGAAATTCGCCAAGCTCTACATTCAAACAGATCTTGAATGTATGTTTGACCAAAGCCTCAAACATTTGCAAAATATCTTCGCGCTCTACAAATGCCATTTCACAATCAACTTGTGTAAATTCAGGTTGGCGGTCTGCTCTCAAATCTTCATCTCTGAAACAACGCACGATTTGAAAATATTTGTCCATTCCACCCACCATCAAAATTTGTTTGAAAGTTTGTGGTGATTGAGGAAGTGCATAAAATTGACCTGGATTCATCCTGCTGGGGACGATAAAATCTCTTGCACCTTCAGGTGTCGATTTGATGAGGTATGGTGTTTCTATTTCGAGAAAACCTTGCTCGCTTAAAAATTTGCGGATTTCTAAAGCGAGGCGATGTCTGAACATGATTTTTTCTTTGATGGGTGTTCTTCTGATATCCAGATATCTGTATTTCAGTCGCAGTTCGTCACCGCCATCACTTTCGTCTTCAATGGTAAATGGAGGAACTTCCGAACTGTTGAGGATGATCAATTCTTCTACTTTGATTTCAATATCTCCGGTAGCGCGATTGGGATTCTTACTGGAGCGTTCACATACGGTGCCCGAGGCCTGTATGACGTATTCCCGGCCGCATTGTCTGGCCTTATTGCATAATTCCGCCTGATCTTCCATATTAAACGCCAGCTGGGTGATGCCATACCGGTCTCGTAAGTCGATAAAACTCATACCTCCCAGGTTTCTCAATATCTGGACCCAGCCTGCCAGCGTGACCTTTTGTCCGACGTTTTGCATTCTCAATTCGCCACAAGTATGTGTTCTGTACATTGTAAAAAATATTCAACAAAGGTAATCCTTTGAATCAATGAAACTAAAATTGAATTTAATTTAGACTCTATTTGCTTAAACAAGGAACTATTTATTGCTTTCTATTCCTAAAAATAATAATATGTTAAAATAACCAACAAACATCTATTTATAAATTAGTATATTTAATATTTTTATTACAGAATATTTATAAAAGGCCATAATACAAAAATTATACACAAGATTAAAACTACCATCATTAAGCCAATAAAATAAATAGTACGAACTCCTCGTCGAGTGAATTCATCCATTTTAGCAACCTGAAATAAGCTATAATCCGAAAATTTTAATAACCTTTCAATAGATTTTACACCTTTAAATATGCCATAAACTATTAAGGGGGTAATCAACATTACAAATATTGATACCATAAATAGTATTTTAAATATTAATTTAAAGTAAATATTTTCGGTATCCGGGTTTTCAGAAAATATATAAACAATTATAGCAGATAACGCTGTTAAATATAAAGTCAATATTTTGAACAATCCATCACCAGCTTCCTTAACTGCACTAAATTTATAATTATATAATAATTCAATTTTATCATTTTTATAAATGTTATTATCAGCTTCTATAATACCCGAATTGCATTCAATAAAATTTAAACATGTTTTCACAAACAGTTCATTGTTTTCTAGGTTTAATACATGGCCACTATTATTAAACAATTTTAGCTTTACATATTTATGGTTCTCCATAAAATACCTAATTGATGGCAAAAAGAAATAATCCGATTTTCCCATAGTTATTAAACACTTAGTATTTAAAGGTGTATACAACAAATTATTTAAATTATTCTTTAAGTTCAATATCAACTTAACCCAACTCTTATAATCTTCTTTCGTTAAATTCATTGATTCTTTTATAAATTCTTTCCGAAACTCGACTTGACTTTTTTTAGGTAATACTAAAAACACAGAAAGTTTATAAACTCGCCTTGGTCCAAAAATTTTTGAAAGTGTAGAAGCAATTAATATTAAAAAAGATAGTCTCTTATTTATAAAAACTATGGCACCAGATAAAATAAGACTTGTTACTTTTTCAGGATTAATTTTTGCAAAAGAAAGAGCTATTGTAGCTCCAAGTGAAATACCAATTAAATTAACTTTATTTACTTTATTAAATAATAATATTTCATTTATATAATCAGAAATGTTTTCAAATGTCAAGTCAACATTAGAATCTACCAAAGATTTTCCATGACCTGGTAAATCCACAATTAATAAATTATATTTCTCATTAAAAAAAGATATTTGATTTTTCCATGAATTGGTTGATCCTCCAAATCCATGTATCAATAAAATCCAATCAAGGCTTTTGTCTTTAATATATGTTATATGGTTTAACACTTAATATTTGTTTAAAATTTATTTGCAAAATTAGTCCAAAATTTATTAATTTTCAGAGTTGGTTTATTAAAAGATAATTGAAAAAACCATATCAATTTATTCAATATAATAAATTTATAAAATATCTCAAATTCCCATTACTATAGGATGATAATACTAAATGAACTTTATTTCGTAAATTTAGATTCTTCTATAAATACCTTAACTAATTTTTTAAATATGCCTTACACGCAATTTAATCAATAAATCACCCACTTTAATAAATGCCTTAATTTGATAGCTAAATTTCTTGTTTCTTTGAAATTCAAATAGTTCATAAAACACCCTAATACTGACACATGTTAGTTAAGTCTTACTCTGCCGCCGTCTATGGTGTGGATGCTTGTCCTATCACGATTGAAGTGAATCCGGGAGGAGCCATTACGCCAGGTAAAAACAACTATTTTACGGTTGGTTTGCCCGATAATGCGATAAAAGAAGGTGCGCAACGCATTGAATCTGCTATACGATCGAGTGCATATCACTATCCTCGTTTGAAGCTGATCATCAATCTGGCGCCAGCCGATATTCGCAAAGAGGGTTCTGCTTATGATTTGCCCATTGCAATTGGAATATTGGCTGCTACCCTTCAAATGAATGAAGACCGTATTCGCCATTATCTCATGATGGGGGAGCTCAGCCTGGACGGTGGTGTAAGGCCTGTGAAGGGTGTCTTGCCAATGGCTATTCTTGCATACAAAGAACAGTTCCAGGGGATTATCATTCCCAAAGAAAATGCCCGCGAAGCAGCCATCGTCGATCAACTGGACATTATCGCTGTAGATAATTTAAAAGATGTGATCGCTTTTCTGGATGGCCGCCTTTCGATTGAACCCTTTAAAGAAACAGATTCAGAGATTGTTCATCATCCATTAAATATCCCTTTAGATGATTTTAACGATGTCCGCGGACAAGAAAATATCAAACGGGCCATGGAGATCGCAGCAGCAGGAGGACACAATTTGATTCTCATTGGTCCGCCGGGTGCCGGAAAAACCATGTTAGCGAAAAGGCTACCCGGAATTCTGCCACCGATATCCATGGAAGAAGCTCTGGAGACGACTAAAATTCACTCCGTTGCAGGCATTCTCCCACAAAACAGCGGATTGGTGCGCTACAGGCCCTTCAGATCACCGCATCATACGATCAGCGATGTTGCATTGGTTGGGGGTGGCTCTAATCCGATGCCCGGAGAAATTTCACTGGCGCACAACGGGGTTTTGTTTTTAGATGAATTGCCCGAATTTAAAAGGGCCGTTTTAGAAGTCCTTCGCCAACCCATGGAAGATCGAAAAGTCACCATATCCCGCGCAAAAACATCGCTAGACTATCCCGCTAGTTTTATGTTGGTAGCGAGCATGAATCCCTGCCCCTGCGGATATTACAATCATCCCGAAAAAGAATGCGTTTGTGGCCCCGGCGTTGTCAAAAAATACCTCAGCCGTATCAGCGGTCCCTTATTAGACCGCATTGATTTACATGTCGAAGTAACGCCCGTTAGTTCCGAACAATTGTTGGACCGCAATGCAACACTGGAGGCTTCTACTCAAATCCGACAAAGGGTCTTATTCGCCAGAGAACGCCAGCAACATCGTTTCCAAACCAACCCTTTCATTCATTTTAATGCGCAAATTCCCTCGGGTGCTGTTTATAAAATTTGTGAGATCAGTGCAGATGGCTCCGCCCTCTTAAAAAATGCTATGAACAGGTTACAGTTATCAGCAAGGGCTTATGACCGAATCTTGAAAGTTTCGCGCACGATCGCAGATTTGGACAACAGTGATTCGATCCGAATCGAACATTTATCGGAAGCGATTCACTTCAGAAGTCTGGACCGGGAGGGTTGGGCGGGATGATGTCAGGAGGAGTGTAGGCTTTCCCGACATAAATAAACTTCTTATTTGCAATAACTGCAGAATGTCGGGAGGCATTTAGGCTTGTAGGAGTATTTTATTATTAACTGTTGACTATTGCCTGCATCTAGGCCTATAGGCATTTAGGCGTTTAGGATTGTAGGAATATTTTATTTTTGACTGTTGCCTACTTGAAGGAATGTAGGCTAATTGGCATTTAGGCTTATAGGAATATTTTATTATTAACTGTTGACTATTGACCATTGACTCTAATTCATTTGTAAAACATTCACAGTTTATTTTCTTCCTGAATTTATCTTTGCCAAATGGAGTCGAGATCCCTCATTTTGCACAATAGTTTAAGCGGAGAAAAGGAAGTTTTTAATCCGCTGATCCCGGGACACATCGGAATGTACGTTTGTGGACCAACGGTTTATTATGATGCCCATCTGGGCAATTGCCGCACCTTTGTTTCTTTTGATATCATTTTCCGTTACCTCAAACAACTCGGATATAAAGTTCGATATGTAAGAAACATCACAGACGTAGGCCATTTGCTCGATGACGGAGAAGACCGCATGTTGAAAGGCGCAAGACTGGAGCAATTGCAACCCATGGAAGTTGCCCAGAAATACACCAATGGTTTTCATGAAATGATGCGCATTTTTAATGTGCTTCCTCCGAGTATTGAACCAAGGGCAACCGGTCACATCATCGAACAAATTGAAATGGTGGAGGCTATCCTCAATAGAGGATTCGCATATGAAAAAAATGGTTCCGTTTATTTTGATACGCTGAAATTTATTGAAGAAAAAAATCCTTACGGAAAATTATCAGGTAGAATTGTTGATGATTTATTGGCAGAATCCAGAGATGATCTCAAAAATCAGGGCGAGAAAAAACATCCTTCTGATTTTGCATTGTGGATCAAAGCGAGTGATGAACATATTATGCGTTGGAATTCGCCTTGGTCTGTAGGATTTCCGGGTTGGCATCTCGAATGTTCTGCAATGAGCACTAAATATTTGGGCGAACATTTTGATATTCATGGTGGCGGTAATGATTTAAAATTTCCACATCACGAAAACGAAATAGCACAAAATGTGGGATCCTGTGGTTGTACGCCTTGCAATTACTGGTTACACACAAACATGCTGTTGCTGAATGGCAGAAAAATGTCGAAAAGCGAAGGAAATACCATTTCACCTGAAGAATTATTCAGTGGCAATAGTCCGCACATCACCAGAGCTTATACTCCTATGGTGGTTCGTTTTTTCTTTTTACAAGCACATTATCGCAGTACGCTGGATATTACCGATGATGCACTACAGGGCGCAGATAAGGCATATAAAAGGCTGATGGAATCCATGCGCATTTTAAATGCACAAATGACGGGTTTTCATCCAAAAGAAGGGGCAAAAGACATCGAAGTAAAAGCTGCCATCGAACAATGTTATACCGACATGAATGATGATTTTAATGTTCCGAAATCCTTGGCCAGCATATTTGAACTTGCCGGTTTGATGAATTCAATAAAAGACGGTCATATTTCTAAAGACATGATTTCTGAAAATACATGGGCGGAAATAAAAGCGCACATGACGCATTTTGTTTTTGATATCTATGGTTTGAAAGATGAAAATCAATCGAATAATTCCCAAACCTTAGATCAACTGATGCAGCTCATCATCGAATTGAGAAAAGATACGCGTTTGCGAAAAGATTTTGCGATGTCAGATAAAATTCGAGACAGCTTAAAAGAAAGTGGAATCCAACTCAAGGATGGGAAAGATGGAACCGAATGGATGTATATTTAATAAAATTAAAAACGTGAAATTTATTAAGCCTTTATTTTTTATTTTGATCCTTATTGGATCTTTGTTTTTACATTCCTGCAAATCTGATAAAGTTCAGAAAAGTCCAACTGTTGAAAAGGAAATTAAGTATCCGTCATTTAACAAAGATAGTGCCTACCATTTTGTTCGCAAACAGGTTTTGTTTGGACCACGCATTCCCAATACATCCGCACACAAAGCTTGTGCAGATTGGATCGTTGAGAAATTTAAAAGTTTTAGTGCAGATGTGATCGAACAACGATTCAAAGCCACTGCCTTCGATGGAACTGTTCTCAATGGTGTCAATATCATAGCCCAATTTAATAAAGAGGCAAAAAGGAGAATCGTATTTGCCTCACATTGGGATACTCGCCCTTGGGCTGATGCTGATCCTGATCCAGCTAATCGCAAAAAATCATTTGACAGCGCAGATGATGGTCCAAGCAGTGTAGGTGTGCTTTTAGAGGTCGCGCGCGCCGTTCAATCTCAACCATTATCAAACATTGGCATTGATATCGTCTTTTTTGATCTTGAAGATTATGGTAGCAACGGAAATGATAAATCATGGGGCCTTGGTTCACAATATTGGTCTTCGAATTTACATTTCACACATAGCCGTCCGGCATATGGTATTCTTTTAGACATCGTTGGCGGTTCCAATCCCGGATTTTATACAGAAGATTTTAGTGTCTATTACGCGAAAGATATCGTAGATAAAGTTTGGAATTTAGCAGATGCCATGGGTTATGCTGCGAATTTTCCTAAAACATCAGGAGGTGGCACCATAGATGATCATTATTTTGTAAATACCATTGCCAAAATTAAAATGATCGACATCATCAATCGTCCGGATGGCAAGCGCTTCCCACATTATCACCATACGCTGAAAGATAAATTGGACGTCATTGATCCATACAGCTTAAATATGGTTGGGCGATTAATGGTTAAATTAATTTACCAGGAAGAGGCCGGAGTATTTTAAGAATATATTTACCGGGTACTATCATCGAACATTAAAATCTATTTACTTTAAATTGAAATGCATTACAGCGAATTGCCTATTTTCGCTACTCAAATGTATTTTATATGAATAATTCAACACGGATTTTATTTTTCATTTTCTTATTTTGTTTTTTAGTATGCCCTGTGTTTTCGCAGGAATGGTCCGTACTTCACCAATTCAACCCGGCTCAGACGCTGCAGAAAATTGAATTTCACAATAAAGATTTTGGAATCACCGTGGGTAGTTTATACAACGGTTCAACAAAAAATATTCACATTACCAGGGATGGTGGTAAAACTTGGATGGATGTGAGTTCGGGATATACCTCTATGCGATTTATGGATATCGCTATCCTCAATGATTCCGTCATGTACATGAGTGGAAATAATGGCATTATCATTCGATCAACAGATGGTGGTTTGAATTGGAAAACCTTAACGACAAATGTTACAGAGCAAATTTGGGGTATTTATTTTATCGATGCAAAAATTGGATATGCTGTCGGCTCTAATGGTTTGATCATGCGCACAAATAATGCAGGCAATGATTGGGAAATAAGACCCAGTGGGACCAACCATTTATTTTATAAAGTTACCGTGACTTCTTCGGGAGTTTGTTTTGCCAGCGGATCAAACATCCTTTTGCGTTCAGAAGATGGCGGCGATTCCTGGCAAGCAGTTGATTTTTTTCCATTCGAACCTCCGGCCGACTGGATTCGTAGCATCCAATTTGTAAATGATCAAACCGGATATGCTTGTGCTGATATCGGACGAATTTATAAAACCAATGATGGAGGAAAGACCTGGTATCGATTGCCTTCTATTACTCAAGAACCCCTTTTTGAATTGCATTTTTTAGATGAAAATTTTGGAATGGTTTGTGGTTTCAACGGTACTATTTTAAAAACCGAAAATGGGGGAATGAGTTGGACCCCAATGACGAGTCCACTCGGAAATGAACATCTGTATTCAATTGATCTGATCGACAAAGACAATGGATATATATGCAGCCATTTTGGAAATGTATTACAATTAAAAAATGCAAGCGATATTGATGATGAATCCAATGATAATTCTGCTTTAATGCTGTATCCCAATCCTGCAAACGATTGGATTCATATTCATGCAAAAAATGAAATTTCTGATAAACAAAAACACCAAGCCACATTGATTGATGGCCATGGACATGTTTTATTGAATTTTGAAATTCAGGAATTTAGTCGCTTGGATATTTCAAATTATCCAGTAGGTATTTATACCATACTTGTAGAAGGAGATTTGTCACAAATTATGAGATTTATCAAGATATAATGAATAATAATCCAGTCGCAATAAAAAATAAAAATTATCGATTTACTTTTTGTTTTATGATGCCGCCGGACACTTCTTTGATACTTGTAATATAAATAAATGCTTTCGGGTCAATTTCATTAATAGCGATCTGTATGCGGTGGATTTCTAACCTGGTAACGATGGTTACAATAATTTCACAATCGTGTTTAATATCAAAACTTCCTGGTAAATAACCGCGTTCTCCCTTATAAACAGAAATGGCTTTATTAAAATCATTTACAATCATTGACTTAATCTCGTCCTCTTTTGAAGAAATTATAGTGAGGGCTGTATATTCTTCGAATCCATCGACGACATAATCCACTGTTTTCATAGCTGTGAAATAAGTCAGGATGGAATACATGCCCGTTTCCAAACCGAAATTGCATGCAGCAATGATGATAATAGCAGAATTAAATAACATGACCCACTCACTGGTAGAAAAACCAAACTTCTTATTGGTATAATCTGCCAGCACTTCCATTCCATCAATGACACCCCCTGCTTTGATAACAAGCCCAATACCCAAACCAATAAAAAAACCTCCAAATACAGCGATCAATACTTTATCGTGCGTAATGGGATTTATCTCCACAAATTGTATGGCAAATACCAAAAGAGAAATTGCAATCAGTGTCTGTATGGCAAAGGTTTTTCCGATTTTTCTATAGCCAATATATACAAAAGGCAAATTGAGAAAAAACAAGGCTAGCCCAATGTTGAAATGAAACAACTCATGAATTAGAATAGATAATCCAGTAATTCCTCCGTCCAGGAAACGGTTTGGAATCATAAATCCTTTAAAAGCAATCGTCGCCAGAATTACTCCAAGTATTGTAAATAGTAATGCATGTGGAGAAAATATTTTCTTCCATTCGATAATATCTCTAACAGGCCCTTTGTGCATACAATAGCAATGATAAGCAATTGATATGAATTAATAGAAATATTAAACCATAATATTTCGGAGTCTCAAAAAAAAATATTACATTAGCTTATACTGAGATTATTTTTAAAAATGAAAACTGAAATTTACGGATTTGATGCATTTTCTCCAGGAGAAGTTGCAGATAGAATTGAAAATATTGGTCTTGTAAAAGCAAGGTTGCCGATGATTTCACTTTTGATGCTAGGATTGTTGGCTGGTGGGTTTATTGCCCTTGGGGCTATGTACAGCACGATCATATTCTCTGATCATGCGATTAGCTTTGGAATATCCCGTTTGTTGGGTGGTTTCGTTTTTTCATTAGGGCTTCTACTTGTGGTGGTAGCAGGAGCAGAATTATTTACCGGTAATAATCTTCTGGTGATGGCCTGGGCTGACGGTAAAATTAGCATGTTTGAAGTTTTTAGAAATTGGTCTATCGTCTTTATAGCAAACTTCTTAGGCGCTTTCAGTGTAGCACTTCTCGTCTTTTTTTCGAACCACGCGTCCATGAATAATAATGGAGTCTCAGAACAATATCTGATCATTGCACAATCAAAATGCAATTTGTCTTTTTCTCATGCCTTTTTTAGCGGAATGTTGTGCAATGTACTCGTGTGCCTCGCTGTTTGGATGTGCCAGGCTGGCAGATCTATCATCGACAAAGTTGTGGTTATCGTATTTCCTGTCTCCGCATTTGTTGCTGCAACTAGTTGCCCTGGTATATTACATCATTTACCGATGGAAAAAACCATTTGATCGAAATATTTAGGAGAAAAATATTTAGATTGGGAGTTTCCCGTTATACCTTTAATACGCTATATCATCAAACAATGCGCATACTAAAAGATCTCTCTGAACTCGTACAGGAAAATGTGATATCTCATGAAATCGCTGAACGGATTACCAGCTATTACGATCAAAAAAACCAAAAGCCTTCAAACAAACTTGTTTTAATTTTTGGAATTCTGGGCGCTTTGCTAGTGGGTACTGGCATTTTATTAATACTGGCTCACAACTGGGATTCTTTATCGAAAATTTCAAAAACATCCTTGGCTTTCCTTTTACTTTTGGCTTCACAGACACTTTGTTTATTTACCTTACTTCGCAAATCCGACAATGCCGTATGGCGTGAATGTTCTGCTGCATTTTTAAGTCTCGCCTTGGGTTCTTGTATTTCTTTAATCAGTCAGATTTACCATATCTCAGGTGATTTCAAACAATTTATTTTAGTTTGGTCATTACTTACATTGCCCCTTGTATACCTCATGCGATCTTCGGTTACAATGTTACTGTTTATAATAGGCATCACCGCATATTTAATCGATTATTCTGTTCAATCCGAACAAATTACAAAAGCATTTATATATCTGCTGCTATTGGCATTCGTCCTACCTTATTATTTCCAAAATATCAGAAAAAATCAAGATCACATTTTACTAACGCTGATTCATTGGGCCATCCCTTTATCCTTGCTGTTTATGCCTGTGACCTTAGCACGTGATAATGGCGAATATGTTTTCATCATTTACTTCAGTCTTTTAGCAGCTTTCCTTGCAGTTGGGCAATCGAATTATTTTAATAGCAAAGTGCCCATCCAGAATGGATATTCCTATATTGGATCTATTGGAACTGTCATCCTATTGTGGATTTTAAGCTTTGATGGTTTTTGGAATACGCTAATAGATAAAATAATTCCATGGAGCTCATGGATGCATACTCCCGAATTTCTTTTTGCAATCATCATTAGCCTTCTTACAATGGCGTTACAGTTATTTCAATTAAAAACCGGAATCCTAACTAAATTCCAAGCTTTACAATTTGTTTATCTGGTATTTATACCTATATTTTTCCTGGGCTTCAGTTCCTCTTTATCCATTTTGTCTATCAACTTACTTTGCTTTTTGATCGGCTTATTAATCATCTTGCAGGGATTAAAAAAGCACAATCTTTCGGAATTAAACTCTGGACTATTCATCATCTCCGGATTGGTGATCTGCAGATTTTTTGATTCAGATCTTAGTTTTGTTCTTCGCGGAGTCCTTTTTGTTTGTATTGGGCTTGGCTTTTTTATTATTAATTATCGAATGTTAAAATCTAAAAAAGACCATGAATCTTAAATCTTATATTTTGCCTTCGTTCATCATATTAGCGTTGATTCAAATTGCAATTCCGGTTAAAATGATACTGGATAATGAAAAAATACACGCTCAAGGAAAAGAATACCGCTTAAAAGCAAAGCTTGAATATCCCGATGCAACGCTGAGCGGAAAATATATTCGACTCTCCTACGAACAGGATAAATTTCCGGTTGAACATGATAGCATTTGGCAAAATGGTGAAACTGTTTTTGTTGTCTTTAAAACAGATTCTTCCGGATATGCTGTGATTGATAGCTTGTTTAAATCAAAGCCAGAATTTACTCCAAATTTTGTAGAAGCTAAAATTAAATTTACTCAGAAAGAAGATATTTGCCGGGTATATCTGGAATATCCTTTTGAAAAATTCTTTCTAGAAGAATCTCGATTATCTAACGAAGCTATGAAAAATTTGCGAACCCGAACAGAAAGTGCGCAGTCTGTTCAGTCCATCATCCGAATTCATTCAGGGAAAGCTGCCATTAAAGATATTTTAATTGATGGTGGTTCTATCCTCAATTTGTAATTCCATTTTACTCTTTTCCTTTATGCTTAATTGTTTTCAGGATTGGGTTTCAGTTTTTTCGCGGCATCTTCGACTTCTTTGGTTGCTTGATCCAACTCTTTTAATTTTTTCTCCCGTTCGGTCAAACCTTTTTCAACCGAATTCAACGATTTTCCATTAAAGGTAAATCCCTTTGCATCCGTATCAATTTTGATGCTAGCCTCTTTTCCCAATTCGCCTGATAACATCCATTTGGCCAATTCATTTACCAGTTCCTTTTGAATAACGCGTTTTAAAGGTCTTGCTCCAAATTGTGGTTCGTAACCCAGGTCTGCAAGGAGTCCTAAAGCCTTTTCGCTTAATTCCAATTGGATTCCTTGATCCGACAAAGTTGATTTTAATGCTTTCAGTTGTAAGCCTGCGATTTGTTTAATTTCATCTTTGGTCAAAGGCAAAAACATAATTTTATCATCAATCCTGTTGAGAAACTCCGGCCTTAAATTTTGTTTGAGTTTTTCGAACACTTCGATTTTCGTTGTTTCCAAAATTTCAATGCGGTGTTTTTCTCCAACGGCTTCCAGGTCTTCAAAATTTTCCAATATGAGTTCCGAGCCCATATTGCTGGTCATGATAATAATGGTATTTTTAAAGTTCGCTACTCGACCTTTACTATCAGTAAGTCGGCCATCATCCAAGACCTGCAATAAAATATTAAATGTATCCGGATGTGCTTTTTCAATTTCATCCAACAAAATAATAGAATAGGGCTTTCTTCTAACGGCTTCCGTTAACTGTCCTCCTTCATCATAGCCCACATATCCCGGAGGAGCTCCAACCAACTTGGATACTGCATGTGATTCCATGTATTCACTCATATCGATTCGGGTCATGGCACGTTCGTCATCAAACAAAACTTCTGCAAGCGCTTTAGCCAATTCGGTTTTACCAACGCCTGTAGGTCCCAGAAAAATAAAGGAACCTATAGGTTTATTGGGATCCTGTAATCCCGATCTTGACCTGCGCACAGCATCGGCAACAGCGGTAACGGCTTCCTTTTGACCAATCACCCTTTTTGCCAACTCTTCTTCGAGCTGGAGTAATTTCTGTTTCTCACTTTGCATCATTTTGCTTAGCGGAATTCCCGTCCATTTACTCACAACGGCCGCTATATCATTTTCAGTTACTACATCCGATGTAAAGCGAGTACCCTCTGGTAAATCTTTCAACTTCTCTTCTGCATCCTTTAATAATTGTTCCTGCTCTTTTAAATCTCCATACTTAAGTTTCGCAACTTTACCGAAATCACTTTCTCTTTCGGCCTTGTCAGCATCCATTCCGATTTCATCCATGCGTTTTTTGATGCCTTGAATCTGATCTACGATTTCTTTTTCAGCCTGCCAACTAGCACGCAGGGATTCGAGTTTTTCCTTTGCATTGGCCAGCAGACCTTCGATGACGCCGACTTTTTTTACATCCTGCTCGCGTTTTACAGCTTCGCGTTCGATCTCCAACTGCTTTACCTTGCGCTCCATTTCGTCAATCTCGTCAGGCACACTGTCAAGCTCCAGTCGCAGTTTTGCTGCAGCTTCATCGATGAGGTCGATGGCCTTGTCCGGCAATTGCCTTTCTGTTATATATCTATGCGATAATTCTGCAGCCGCAATCAATGCTTCATCGTTAATGGCTATTTTATGATAAACTTCATATTTGTCCTGTATACCCCTTAAAATGGAAATGGTATCTTCTACAGAAGGTTCGTCAATGATCACCGTTTGAAATCTTCGAACAAGGGCTTTGTCGTTTTCAAAATACTTTTGATACTCATCAAGTGTTGTTGCGCCAATCGTATGAAGTTCTCCCCTGGCCAATGCCGGCTTTAAAATATTTGCGGCATCGATGGCTCCCTGTCCGCCGCCTGCGCCTATTAATGTATGGATCTCATCGATGAACAAGATGATTTTTCCATTCGACTCAATAACTTCTTTAATAACTGCTTTTAATCTTTCTTCGAATTCACCTTTGTATTTTGCGCCAGCTATTAAAGCTGAAATATCAAGTGAAAAGATCTTTTTATCCTTGAGATTTTCTGGCACATCGCTTTTTACAATTCTCCAGGCAATTCCTTCTACAATTGCTGTTTTGCCGACTCCTGCTTCTCCAATTAATATCGGATTGTTTTTCTTCCGTCTGCTCAATATGTGAAGGATCCTTCTAATCTCTTCATCTCTTCCAACAATTGGATCGAGTTTTCCACTCTCTGCTGCTGCATTAATATTTACGGCATATTTATTTAGAGCATTAAATGATTCATCACTACCTGTATCTGTAACTTTTTTACCTTTTCTCAAATCCAAAATGGCTTGTTTGAGACCTTCAGCTGTAATTTTATTTGCCTTCAGAATTTTTGCAGTGCTGTCGGATCCCTTTAATAAGGCCATGAGCATGGAATCCAATGAAATATAATCATCGCCAAATTCTTTACTGATCGTCTTTGCCTGTAATAAAATATTGTTGGCCTCATTAGACAAATATTGCTTTTGCGCATCCATGATGCGTGGAATCTTTCGCATCTCCGTATCCAGTTCAAATTTGATTTTTTGAATGGAGGCGCCCATTTTTTCAAATAAAAAATCAATCAGTTTTTCGTCAGTCTCCATGATGGCTTTTGCCAAATGGCTGGTGTCTACAATCTGTTGATCGAGTCCGGCTGCAATTTGTTGTGCTTTGAGTATGGCGTCCTGCGCTTTAATGGTAAAGTTCTCGTAGGTCATATTATTATTTTATGTTCAATCATAGCACAAATTAGTAACCAATTTAAAAATTATGACAGGCTGTCTTGTTTAATATAAATTTCAATGAGAAAATGTCTGTTTTCTGACAATTTGACCTATACAAATACTACTCAAGTGGAGATAAATGTTTTTCTTAATTCCCAAACAATTGCTGTTACCCGGGCAATTCAAGTTTTACTGCCTGCCTGGCCAATAACTTCCAGGAATCATCCCTTAAGATCCAGGTTTGACATATGTGCAATTTCAAGTGAAAGGATTTCTCACCTACGTTTCCTTTGATGACAGCATTAAACCTTGCAATCGCCGTTGTTCCTGTTATTTGAATGGAGATACTGTCTTCTGTAATAGATTGGTAAATCATTTTTCGAGTAAAGTTATTAAGGATCAATTCTGCCTTGCTCTCAATCCATCCGTTCGAATGCCCATAAGTCATTTGATCATCGAGCACTTGATGTAGAATAATGGTATCCATAGATACTAGCGCATCGTGGAGTTTTAAAACGCTACTTGAAACGTCAATACTATTCTGTCCAAAAACAATTCCACGAATGAATAGAATGATGAAAACAGAATTAAAAAAAAGTTTCTTTTTCATAAAAGTCAAGTAATCCTTAAAAATAATACTTACAGTTCATTTAGCATCCATCTAAAGTAAACTAAAACCAAATGAAAAGAATTTGAAAAATCTATTTATAACTTTCTGTATAATTCATATGTCTCGGATCTTTACTTTTCTCAGTAAAAACCTTGAAAGTCTTTGTGGCTTAAAAGCCAAAATCAACGAGCTTTAAGCCTGATTCCAAACAGAAATTTTTTTTACTTAAATTATAAATCCGGTGATTATATACTTTGTGGCCCTTTGTGCCTTCGTGGCGAAGAAAAGTCCAATAATAACAAATACTCTCTCTGATTTTCGATTCAATGCACCCCTTGATCCTCCAGCTTCCATTCAGCATACGAGTTAATTGTTTCATCCAGTCGAAGGGCAATTAATTTTAAATGTACCGGTAGCTGCTTTTGTAAAATATCCCTAAAATGAAGTAACAAATTTTCACAACTCGGTTGAACAGGGAAAATTACAATGCGCTCGTATCGCTTTGATAAGGTCTCCACCAAATGAGTGTTTTCCTGTTCAGATAAAACCAAGGCATGATCAAATTCTGACAAAATGTATTGATCAACCATTTTTTTTAAATCTGAAAAATCATAAACCATTCCATCTTTAGGATGTCCTTTGTGGGTTTTGGGTTTTCCCAGGAGCGTCACAAATAATTTATAACTATGGCCATGGATGTTTCTGCAGGGACCATCGTATTCCCACAATGCATGAGCCATATCAAATACAAATCGCCGCGTTATTCTGATATTGTCCATGCTTAAAGAGTACCTCTTCTTCGCTGCTCTTCCTCAATGCTTTCAAACAAGGCTTTGAAATTGCCTTTCCCAAAAGATTTCGCACCTTTGCGTTGGATGATCTCAAAAAACAAGGTTGGTCTGTCTTCTACAGGCCTTGTAAAAATTTGCAATAAATAACCATCTTCATCGCGGTCAACCATGATTCCTAATTTTTGCAATTCCTGAAGATCTTCTTCAATCTGCCCTACGCGTTCCAAAACGGTATTGTAGTAATTGCCGGGTACATACAAAAATTCAACTCCTCGTTTTCTCATTTCTGCTACCGTAAACCTAATATCATCTGTTGCTACAGCAATGTGTTGACAACCCGGGCCTTTATAAAAATCCAGATATTCTTCAATTTGAGATTTCTTGAGCCCTTTCGCCGGTTCGTTTATTGGAAACTTAATCCTTCCATTGCCATTGGTCATAACCTTACTCATCAAAGCTGTGTACTGGGTAGAGATATCTTTATCGTCAAAGGTGACCAGGTTTGCAAACCCCATAACTTCTTCATAAAATTTTGCCCATAAATTCATACCACCCAACTCGACATTACCTACCATGTGATCGATGTATTTTAATCCTGTCTCTCCTGGCTTATAATCCGGGTTCCAGGGCTTATAACCCGGCAGAAAAAGTCCTTTATAATTTTTGCGCTCAATAAATAAATGAACCGTATCCCCATAAGTATGTATTCCTGATTTTACGATTTCTCCTGATTCATCGGCAACTCTAACGGGTTCCAGAAATGCTTTTGCTCCCCTTGATACTGTTTCATCATATGCTTTTCTTGCATCATCTACCCAAAGTGCTATATATTTCACACCATCGCCATGCACGCGAATGTGGTGTGAAATTTCACTGTCTGGATCAAATGGCGTGGTGAGTACCAATCTGATTTTACCCTGGCTCAGTACATATGAGGTTCGATCTTTATTGCCTGTTTCCAAACCCGAATATGCCAGTGCCTGAAATCCAAAGGCCGTTTGATAATAATGTGCCGCTTGTTTGGCATTACCAACATAAAACTCCACAAAATCTGTCCCGTTTATTGGGAGAAAATCTTTTGCCTTTTCAAATATTTTTTCCCCTGAATAATTGTAATTCTTTACTGTTGTTAGATCTTTCATAATTTTCATTTTAAAATGAACAACAAATAAAATTTCATATTAAACATGAATTGGTTCTTCCAACCAGGATTTATAATAATCTTTTACTTCCAATTGCAGCGCCGCTTTGGTTATTTTAACCGGACTAAAAGGGTCGATCATCACTGCCAATTCTTTCGTTTCTTTTTTTCCAATGCTTCGCTCAATAGCACCCGGATGTGGCCCATGTGGTATGCCTGCCGGATGTAAAGTAAGTTGTCCTTTTTGGATATTATTCCGACTCATAAAATCCCCATCTACATAATACAAAATCTCATCAGAATCTATATTGCTGTGGTGATACGGTGCGGGTATTGCGTCCGGATGATAATCGTAGAGTCTGGGTACAAAGGAGCAGATGACAAAACCCGGCGCTTCAAATTGTTGATGTATGGGCGGTGGCATATGTATCCTTCCCGTGATGGGTTCGAAATTGAAAATTGAAAATCCATACGGATAATTGTAACCATCCCAGCCTACCACATCAAACGGATGATTGGCATAAACAAATGGATAAATAAGACCGCGTTTTTTGATGCGTAAATGAAATTCTCCTTCTTCATCAATGGTCCGAAGCCCTTGCGGCAATTTAAAATCCCTTTCACAAAAAGGAGGAATGCTCAAGATATTGCCCGAGATTATTTCTGTAACGCGACGGCGTTCTGATAGGCCCCTTCGATTCTACAATTAATAATCTATTTTGCTGTGTTTTAAATTCTATAGTATAAACAGTACCTCGTGGAATCACTAAATAATCGCCATATTCAAATTCAACTGTTCCATAAGTGCTGCTCAAAATGCCTGAACCCTGATGAACAAATATCATTTCATCTGCATCCGCATTTTTAAAAAAATAGGAATCCATAGACGCTGAAGGCGCGGCAAGACTAACTTCCAGATGCTCATTTATAAAAAGGCTGGTCCTGCTCTTTAAATAATCTGATTGGGGTTCTAAATGAAATCCCTGAAAACTCAAAGCCTGCAAATTATCTTCAATCGCTATTTCAGGTCTTATTGACCAGGCTTGCCCGATTTGCCGAACCCGGGTTGGCGGTCTTAAATGATAAACCAATGACGAAGTAGAGGAAAAGCCTTCCGTTCCAAACAACTCTTCATGGTACAAAGCACCCGTTTTCTGGCGAAACACCACGTGCCTTTTAAGTGGAATCGTACCCATTTTATGATACACAGACATACAACTACATTATCAGGCAAAACAAACAAGCATAAGTTTAGCTTTTAGTGACAAGCATCATTTCATGACTTGATATTCATCATGTCACGGTCAGGTAGATTCATATAAAGATCAAATTATCCTAATCTTATAGTTTTCCATCCTTTCAAAATTCTTTCATTTAAAACAAATGTGTATCTTTATCAAGCTTGTTTAGACTTCTGCTAAAACATTAGATCCTATAACTTTATGCAATTCTTCATTCCAAAAAACTATTTCTTTTATCTGTGTTTTTACACCGGTGTCTTTCTGGTCTTTCAAAATTATACCTTATCTGCTCAGGACACCGGGATCCGCAAGATTGATTCTGTCCTTCAGTTAGCGGCTACTACAGACAATCCAATACTTAAAATAGATTTACTCAATTCCGCTTCCTTCGCTCTTATTGGTATTCAAACCAAAAAAGGTCTTGAATTAGCAGAAGAGGCTTTGGCTCTCGCTGAAAAAATTAACGCAAATAAACAATCCGGTGATGCAGCCAATAGCATGGCAAGCCATTTAATGATGTTATCTGTTTTTGATAAGGCGATAAGTAATTACCTGAAAGCCATTGATTATTATCAAAAAGCAAATCACGAAAAAGGACTTGCCGATATATATGGAAACCTTGGTAATCTTTATTATTTCCTGGGAGAATATTCAACTGCTCTGGCCTATCAGTTTAAAGCTTTACCGGTTTTCGAAAAATTAAATTACAAAAGCGGACTCGCTAATACATTTTCCGGAATAGGAAATATTTATATGATTCAGAATTCACTGGATGAAGCCTTACGCTTTGATTCTATTGCTCTGCAATTATACCAGGAAACAAAAGACTCTTCCGGCATTGCTCTCGTCTATGGCAATTTAGGAAATATTTTTAATGATAAAGGGAATATAGAATTAGCAGTAAAGGTGTTTGAAAAAGCGATACAAATTTATGAATCGCTTGGTGTAAAAGACGGTTTAGCCAGGAATCTTTCAAACCTGTCTACATTAATAATTGGTAAAAAGGATTATTTAAAAGCTTATCAATTATTGAAAAAAGCACATCAGGTGTTTAAAGAAATTGAATACACAAACGGAATGATTTTAAGTATTGGTAATATTGGTATTTGCCATTATAAAAGTTACCTTCATTATGATCAACAGGATTCCATAATAAGCATCCTGCCCGGAAAAAAATCTGAACACCTTGAAAAAGCAATACAGTTATTTTCACAATCGATTTCTATTGCAGAAGAGATACAAGATCTAGAATCCATTAAATATTTTACAAACGTACTTACTGAATTGTACAATCGGACTGATCAAAAGGAAAAAGCATATCCCGTTTTTAAAAAATACGTTGCTGCTAAAGATTCTCTCAACAACATTGAAAGCAAAAAACAAATTCAAAAATTAATCACAGAAAGAGAAGTGGCACTTAAAGACAAACAAATTGAATTGGATAAATTAGCCGTTGAGAAAAAGCGAAATGAACGCCTTTACTTTTTAATCGGCTTGGCACTTATGGCTATCTCTTTATTATTCATTTATCGCAACTTCAAAAATCAGAAAAAATCAAATCTTGTTCTTGAAAAGTTAAATGCTCAAATTGGAGCTACCAATGCCGAACTTGCATCAAAAAATGACGATCTCACTTCTACGCTTGTAACTTTAAAGCAAACTCAGGAACAATTGATCTTTACCGAAAAACAAAAGGAAAACGCTTTTCTCAGAAGTAAAATCTCTCAAGACATTCACGATGACATTAGTTCTGGCCTCACAAAAATTTCCTGGCTTGCAGAAACCTTGAAAGCCAAGTCCGCAAATACTTCAGACTCCAGCCTCATCGACCGAATTAATAATTTTTCAAGAGAAGCAGTCATCAAATTGGGCGAAATCATCTGGTCAACCAACCCTGAACGCGATAACCTACCAAGCTTGCTAACCTATATGCGTTCTTTTTTAAATAAATTTTTCGAAGATTCGCAAATTACTTGCAATATCCAATTTCCGGATCCTATACCCGAGTTGCCAATCAACCCGGAATTAAGGCGAAATATTTTTCTCGTGTTTAAAGAAGCCTTGCATAATACTTTCAAATACAGTAAGGCCAGTAAACTTGATGTACATTTTAGTTGTGAAAATTATATTTTTCAATTGAGCCTTAAAGACAATGGGATTGGATTTGAAGAAGGCAGTCTTCAGGGTTCCGGCAACGGTTTGAGAAATATGGAAAGGCGCATGCAAGCCATTGGGGGTTCCGTTCAAATTACTTCAGTTCTCGGGAAGGGGACTCAAATTCTTTTTACAGGTAAGCTGTTTGCTTAATGGCTACAAGTTTAATCCTATCATTGTTATAATATTTGAACTTTCCAGAGATTCTTTCCTCCAAAATCTAAAATCCTAACTTTCCCCTTATTCCTGTAATACTAACTTCCTAATCCACTTTTACCCACTTTCATGTGATGGAGTCTTTTGTTGATGCCTCCTACTTTTGACTCATTAATCAACAAAAATTAAAAAAATGAATATCGTTTCCAATTATTTACAATCGACCGTTCAATCCAATCCGGCAATGGCAATCAAAGATTTGTTAAGTAAAGGTGGGCCAGACAAAATTGATTATCCGGTTTTAGACAAGATTCTACAAGATTTAGCGAATCAGGATTTGTCTGAAGAACAATTAAAGGGCTTGAGATCCTTTTTTGATGAAAAGTTCATGAACAACACCATGCAAGGTTTCGGGATCCGCAAACCCTATGGTTATTCAGGAGATTTTAAAATCATCGATATGATTTACACCGAGCACACCTCCGAACTTCCGGAATTTGTGAAATGGGATCAGTACTTTCATAAACAAGCAGCACCCATTGCTGTCAGAAACAGGAAGACTTATTTTAAGTCCTTGATAAAATCAAAACTTGAAAAATCTCAGATAAGTTTGTTGAATGTAGCAAGCGGTCCCGCTCGCGATCTCTGTGAAGTTTATTTAGCTTTATCCCGGCCAGAACAATTGCAAACTAGCTGTGTAGAACTCGATCCCAATGCCATCGCACATGCCAAACAGTTATGCTCGCCATTTTTAAGTCAAATTGAGTTCCATCAAAAAAACATACTTCGCTTTCAAACTGAAAAGAAGTTTGATCTGGTCTGGTCGGCCGGTCTATTTGATTATTTTGAAGATCGGATATTTGTTATGGCTCTTAAAAAGTTTCAAACCTTTTTAAAACCGGGCGGAGAAATCGTCATTGGCAACTTTAGTCTTGAAAATCCAAGCCGTCCCTATATGGAGCTTTTTGGCGACTGGTATCTGATCCATCGCAGTCCCGAAGAATTGACTTCATTAGCTATTTCTGCCGGATTTAATGCAAACCAAATTTCGATTCAAAAAGAAGCTTTGGGGGTGAATTTGTTTATGCATATTCAATGCTAAGTTATACCTCAGCGTTACATGATACCCGTTAAAGAAATCTACATTTATGTGATGTGAGGCAACTTAGGCTTTTGACCCTTTGATGTATCAAAATAAAAATCTATACTCAAAATAAATTTGATAAAACTTCTGTTTTGTACATCCAAATGATGTCTGGTCAAGAAGTATCCCTTGCCATTATAATTTAAATGCAGTTTGGGCAAAATCGGTTTCAATTTCTTTATTTATTCACTAAGAAAACATTTCAAAATGAAAAAATTAAGTAAAACACAATTGGCTTCCATCTTTATCGGCAGATCTATATTTCTATAGGATTCTTGATATATTGACGTTGATTATTTATTTTTACATTTAGCTTTATTTATGCAAAAAATTCGCGTTGCGATCGTTGAAGATGATGCCGACATCCGGGCATCTATGGTAGAACTGATTTCTATGGCTGATGATCTGGTCTGCAATAAAGAGTTTGAAAGGGCAGAAGACTTTGCCAAATCCTTTAAAGATATGATGGTTGATGTCGTGCTCATGGACATTTCTCTCCCCGGGATGTCGGGAATTCAATGTGTCAGAGAATGTAAGCCCAAAAGACCGGAAGTACAGTTTTTAATGTGTACTTCTCATAATGATGCTGAGCGAACTTTTGATTCCTTGTGTGCCGGAGCAACCGGTTATATCTTAAAGAATTCCAGTCCGGATCAGGTATTTCAAGCCCTTCGCGACATTCACCAAGGGGGCTCCCCAATGTCGGCTGAAATTGCAAGAATGGTCGTTAGCTCTTTTCCTAATAAAAAAACCGATCATCATTTACTCGACAGTTTTACAACCCGAGAACAAGAAGTCTTGCATGCACTGGCCAAAGGCCTCTCCTATAAAGAAATTGCAGACCAACTATTTATCAGTATCGAAACCGTGCGAACTTACCTTCGCAATATCTACGAAAAATTGCAAGTACATTCCAAAGTTGAAGCCTTAAATAAGATCTTTCCTAAATAGATGATTCCTGACAGATTCGTCTGCACGTTTGATCTGGGTAGGCTTGTAGAGGGAAGTCTGTTAGTCTGTTAGTCTGTTAGTCTGTTAGTCTGTTAGTCTGTTAGAAAACAATACACACTAACGAGTGTTAGTTCAATAAAATTCAACTGTTTTTATGAAATTTTGCTTGTTGTGGGTTTTTACTTTTAGTATTTTATGGATCAATGTTGCTGGAGTTATAAAATCATAATGAATTTTGATCTTCCAAAAACAAATTTGCTGAATTCCAATTAATCATGATAATATCATTATTTTCTTAAATTATGATCAGCATTAACATTTTAGTTTTATCCCCATTCATCAAATTCTGATTCCGTTAATGACGTAGTTTAAAATTCCAACATGGATGTCTTCTTGGTTGCAATTTTGATATTGGGGATGCGTTTTCAACTGGCAGTCGAATTAAGGCAAAAATTTTAAGGTTCGTATTGTTGTTTTGATTAATTCAAATCATTCAGAAAATTCTTTAATTCTGTAAATTCTGCTTCAGAAAATTAGGAGGGCGGAATTATTTAACAAAAGTCTATCCATTTTATTTATAGCTCCATAATTCTCCTGACATCATTATCCTCTTTTGATTAAATAATTACTATATATCGCAACTTTATACTCTATAAACTATACTCTTTACTCTATAATTATACCCACCTACTGATAAGCATTTTATTGAATCATTACTTCGTGTCGGGATTACCAGATCTATTATCGTCTTTCATTTGATATCCCATCTACACCCTAGCTTTACTTTTGTATTGACAATACGATTTATGAAAAAACAATTAAATTTATATCCAGAAATTAAACAAACTACACCTTGGTTCAATCGTAGCCGTAAGCCTTTTCTTGTAATAAATAAGTCTTATAAATATTATTACGCGCTTTTACATTTTTATCATGAATGCCTTGATTAATCAACATTTGGATTTCAAATTTACCGGAGGGCAGGTCAATCCATAAATGGGTCTCCTGTCTTTAACGCATTAAAAAGTAAAAATCCTGAACTAGAATTTCTTCGGGAATACATTTTTAATGGAAGACTAAAATGATTCTCATAAGCTGTGTCGTTCTCTACATACTCATATCGATGTTTTAACAGTTGTTCAACTATAATAGAAATAGCAACTTACAAATGTTATTCATATCATATTTAATCGCCGAAAACGTTATAATAAATTGATGCTCTCACTTTAATATATTTATTTTTAGTCCATCTTTATAAGAAGCAATCCTTCGTTTTTCTCAGGGTAAACCCTGAGAAAAATATTTAAAAAATCAGGGTTTACCCTGATAGTTGAAATAAGAATTGGTATTAGCTTTGCACTTGTATTTCCCCTCTATCCCTATTTTACGGCGCTAGGTTCGCATTTTTAACTTTATAATTTATAATACAATGATGTGTTTAAAAAACCGACTGTTGACTATTGCCCTATTTTGGGGATTATTAAGTCTAACTGCCCAAAACATTCCTACGATCCGGGTGATATCAGAGGATCAGGAATCTATTTCTCCAGTAGCTGCCCAAGTGCTGCATGCCAAGAAGCAAAATTTTACATTTGAAAAAATGCAGGCAGTGCACCCTTCTGCATTACCGTTCATTAGCTACAGAGGTCAGGATGCTTCGAAAATGAAACTTCTCGAGGTCGACCCAAACGTGCTCCGTACTTGTTTAAAAAACAAACCTGCCGCTATAAGTCTTGATATTCCAATGAGTGAACGAGAAGTAATGACGCTCGAACTCGTAAAAGTGGAATTATTTGCGGATGGTTTTCAAGTCTTTACTTCCGGAGAAAAGAATGCTTTTCCTTATGCTAAAGGAGTTTTTTACCGGGGGATTGTTCAAGGACACGAGTATAATTCCCTTGCTTCCATAAGTATTTTCGAAAATGAAATTATGGGAAGTTTCACTTTGGGTGAAGGAAATATTGTAATCCAACCCAGTTATGACGCACCAGGCCAAATGATCCTTTATAATGACCTAGACCTAAACACCAAAATTCCCTTTGATTGTCTCACCGACGAATTGCAACCTGTTGAACAAGAAGTAAAACAAAGAGGCGTGCAAGCGGCCGGTGATTGTATTCGCGTTTATATTGAATGTGATTTTGCATTACATAATAATAAAGGCGGGGTCACAGCAACCACAAACTGGATCACTTCCGTTTTTAACAATGTAAAAACCTTATATGCGAATGAATCAATAAATACTGCGATCTCAGAAGTATTTGTATGGACCTCAGAAGACGGCTATTCCAAAACCAACAGTGTTACCGCACTGAACCAATTTAAAACTTTAAGGACCACTTTTAATGGAGACCTGGCACATTTAGCTGCGCTGGGTGGAAACAATATCGGCGGCGTTGCCTGGCTGGATGTGCTGTGTTCGTCTTATAAGTACGCTTACAGCAATATTTCATCTACTTACCAGGATGTTCCTACCTATAGTTGGACTGTCGAAGTCATGACGCATGAAATGGGGCACAACATCGGCTCAAATCATACACAATGGTGTGGTTGGCCCGGTGGCGCAATTGACAACTGTTATACCACCGAAGGTGGCTGTGCAAAAGGACCCGCTCCACCAAATGGTGGAACTATCATGAGTTATTGCCATCTCACAAATTATGGTATCAACTTCAATAATGGCTTTGGTCCACTACCAGGTGATAAAATTCGAACCGAGGTTATTGCTGCAACCTGCCTTGGACAAAGCTGCGGCGGCGGTGGTGGTGGTTGCAATGTACCAACTGGCTTAAACATTACCAACATTACGCAAACTACTGCAACTGCAAATTGGAATGTCGTTTCAGGAGCAACGTCTTATAAATTTGAATACAAAACCAATGCAGGCGGTACATGGACTGTTGTAACGACTACTAACCCTACTTATAACATGTCGGGACTGGTTGCTTCAACACTTTACAATACGCGTGTAAAAGCCGTTTGTGCTTCCGGTGAAAGTGCTTATTCTGCTACCGTAAATTTTACAACCAGTGGCGGCGGATCCTGTAACACACCAACAAATCTGGCGGCTAGTAATATTACGGAATCGACAGCAACCATTTCATGGTCTGCCGTATCCGGTGCAACTTCTTACAATTTCCAATATAAATTAGCTACATCCGGAACTTGGCAGCAGGTCAATGTTACTACGACAGCTGTTAATCTAACCGGAATGACCGCAAATACCAATTATAATGTCCGCGTTCAAGCTGTTTGTCCAAGTGGAACTAGTGCGTTTACAAGCACACTGACATTTAAAACCCTTGCCGGTTATTGTGCATCAAAAGGAAACAATGCCAACTACGAATGGGTCTCCCGAGTTAAATTAGGCAGCATTGATCGGATATCTGGCACTGATGGCGGCTATTATAATGGAACTGCTTTGGTCACAGATGTCTCCAAGGGTTCAACTTATACTTTAAGTCATCAAAGCGGAACAACAGGGGGTTCCGGTACTTTATATCGCAGGGTCTGGATAGATTTTAACAATAATAAATCTTTTAATGACGCTGGAGAACAAGTGGTTTCTCAGGCCTCCTCCAGTACTGCATTACAAAGTGCAAATATTACGATCCCTGCAGGAGCTGCTACGGCACAAGTGAGGATGCGCGTTTCTATCAGATATGGTGGCTATCCTACTTCTTGCCAAACATTTTCATACGGAGAGGTTGAAGATTATAGTATCAATATTAAAGCTGCAGGAGGTCTCATAGATCCTAATAGTGGTATTGCCTTAGATATTGAATCCATCAATATAGCTCCAAATCCTTTTGATCAAAGTTTGCAAGTATCTTTCTATTCCCCTCTTGATCAAAATGTACAATTGTACATCGTTGATCCTCTTGGACGTGTGGTCAGCAAAGAGAATCTTTTGTCTTCAGAAGGAACTAACATTTATACCTTAAACACAGCTCATTTGAGTCCTGCCACGTATTACATTCGTTTGGTGGGAGCGAGCAAACAGCATACAAGAAAACTGATTAAACTGGAATAAGTTTTTTAGACAGGGATTTTACTATTTAGAATTTGAAAAAGGTCCGCTAAACGCCGGACCTTTTTCTTTTTTATGCAAATCATAAATCGCTCTTCTAGGTTTGACCTTCTATATATTTATCTTAAGAGCTAAGTTGAAATAGGGCTAGGATCAGTCTTCAGTTGATCGTCGTCAACGTTCTTACTTGAAGCCAATTGCTGCGCATGTTTCAACAAAACTAACGTGTGTTAGTTTCTGCGAAAAGTTACGACCTGTCTAATCCGTCCAGATATATTGCTTTTTGTTCATCAACAGCGCTTCTCCGGCCATTGTCTGATCGCCTGTTTCTACATCGTATACAGCGCACTCATATAAGACCCTGTTTTTTTCTTTGAAAATTTCTTTAACTGTAATAACGGCTTCATATTCCTGGTCAACAAACATGGGCTTTAGCCATTGCATGCTTTGTTTTAAATAAACATGTCCATCTGCCATCCAAAGTGCCCCAAAGATTTTGGTAAAAACAGATCCTCCCAAAAAACCGTGAATGATATTTCTACCAAACATGCTGTTTCTACCAGCCTCCGGATCGGTATGCAGGGGATTGCTGTCACCAGAAATTCTGGCATATAAATTGACATCATCCTGTGTGTAGCTGAATTTGTGTTTAAATTGATCTCCTGTTTTTAGCATATTAACGATTATTAATAAATCCTTTGCAGATTGCGGTTTTTTTTGTACTATGTTTGCGGCACAAAGTAAATCATTCTAACGCATAAAAAAAGAAAACCATGAGTGCAAAAAACAACAATCACACCAAATCTTATGTAGATTTAGTCGTAGAAACACAATCGAGTGTAATAGATCAATTCGTTGATGCAACGAAAAAACTTACCAAAGACGTTCCTTTCGTACACGAAACGCTAGACAAAGGAAATAAAATGTACAAAGATGCATTACATGCTCAAGCAGAAATGATTGAAAAAACAACATCACAGATGAATGAAACAACCGATCAAATGAAGCAATCCAATGAAACCGCTAAGAATTTTTTCCAGGAGTGGTTTGATAATCAGATGAACTGGGCAAAAAACACCTACCAGATGCAGCAACAGACCGCTACTAATGGTTTTTCAACCAACCCTGCTGACTGGGCCGGTTCGATGCAAAATTGGTCAAATCAAATGAACAGTTATTTGACCAACAACATGAATATGGCTGGTTTTAACCAAATGATGTCAAACAATCCTTTCATGAATAGCATGAAAATGCAAAACAACATGAATGATCAAATGACGCAGTGGAGCAGTCAAATCAAGAATTATTTTGATTTGATGAATAACACGCATGGCGAATGGTGGAAAAAAATGCCAAATATGACTGCAGCAGATTCTTTTAAAGGAATGAATAATATGGCTGAAAGTCTGAGCAAGTTTTATGAATTGTGGGCTCCTATGTTCAAAAGCATTGAAAACAATAGCTTCAATTTTGCTACTTATAAAGAGTTAATGAATCCGGAAAAATATAAAGCATTCGTCGATAAATTTTTCTCTTTCCTGCCGGATGAAACTAGAAAACAATTTGATGAAATGAACAAACAGTTTGTTCTTTCCATGAAACAGTTTTCTGAAGCTGGTTTAAACAATTTTCATCAAATGAAGAACCAGATGCACCAGAATCCATGGATGCAGACCAGCCCTTTTAATCAGATGGTTGACATGTATTCAAACTGGAAAAATGCAATGGTTGAAGCGACTTCTCCGATTTCCAGATTGTTTGAGGAAAACAGCAATGTGAAAAATGCCAAAACCTGGAACGAGATTTATGACAGAATGATCTTATTGAGTTTAAAAAATAGCGAGTTACAGTATCTGGTTTACCAAAACAGTATGAGTGTTATGGATTCCGTTGCAGAAAAACTATCTAAGCGCATCGAAAATGGAGAAAGCATCGACAGTATCGTGAAGCTTTTCCAGGAATGGATGATGTTAGGTGATGAAAAATTCACTACTCTTTTCCAGGGCGACGACTATAGCAAATTGATGACTGAAGTAAGCAGTTTGCAACTTAAAATCAAACAAGATCTTGATACCCAAATGGAAAAAATGTTTTTCTCAAATTTGCCGGTAGCTACTCGTACAGAAATGGATGAGGTTTATAAAAACTTGTACGATCTTAAGAAAATGTACAGAAATTTGGAGCAGATGCTTACCAAAGAAAAAGAAGAGTTAAAGCCAGAAGCTAAAACCACAAAAAAGAAGTAATTTCAAGAAATTAAATAAAAGCCTGAGCCAACCGCTCAGGCTTTTTTATTTTTGCCCTTCAATTTAAAAATCATGATTAATACCGCTTCCATTTTCAACGAGTTTGTACAAATAAACGATAAACTTCAAAAAGGATATAAAACCTTACAAGATATCGAAGAAGTCGATATTGCTACAACTCCTAAAGAATTAGTTTGGGAATGCGATAAGGTAAAGCTCTACCATTACATCAGAGAAACGCCCCCAAAATGCGATATTCCGGTTTTGGTTTCCTTTGCCATAATGAACCGGCACGATGTTTTGGATTTACAACCCGACCGCAGTCTCATGAAAAAATTACTCGAGGAAGGTCTCGATATTTATATCATGGATTGGGGCTATCCTACTAGGGCTGATCGGTATATAACCATGGAGGACTATATCCTCGGTTATATGAATGATGCAGTCAACTTTATCAGACATCAGCATAAAGTTGATAAAATTCACAAAATGGGAATTTGCCAGGGTGGACTATTTAGCATGATCTATGCCTCCATTCATCCGGAAAAACTACAAACGCTTACGACTTTCGTTGCCCCATATGATTTTACGGATTCCCATTGCAACATCCTTTATAATTGGGCCAAAAACCTCGATGTGGACACTATGGTCGACACGGTAGGCGTTGTGAGCGCCGATATGCTGAACAATGCCTTCAGTATGCTCAAACCCAGTTTAGACGTATCCAAATATTTTGGAGTAATGGATATGATGGAGGACAAAGACAAACTTATGAATTTCCTTCGCATGGAGCGTTGGAAAAACGATTGCCCTGATTTATCCGGAGAAATGTACAGAAAATACATAAAAGATCTCT
The DNA here is from genome assembly GCA_016719615.1 of Saprospiraceae bacterium. Taxonomy (NCBI): domain Bacteria; kingdom Pseudomonadati; phylum Bacteroidota; class Saprospiria; order Saprospirales; family Saprospiraceae; species Saprospiraceae bacterium. Next base: position 319,164 of record JADJYQ010000006.1, on the reverse strand, counting down.
TTCGCGACAATAAACTGATCCAGGGTACATTTGAATTAAATGGAAAAAGAGTCGATTTGAAAAATATGACCGTTCCTTTTTTAAACGTTTACGCTACAGAAGACAATATCATTCCAAACAAATCTACTATCGCTGTTATGGATCATATTGGAAGCAAAGACAAACAACTCTATGCTTTTCCGGGTGGCCATATTGGGGTATTTGTTGGGGCAAAATCTCAAAAAGAGCTTGCGCCTTCTATTGCCAAATGGGTGTCTGCCAGATCTTAAACTAGTTTCCAATAATTTGTAAATGTTCCACGTGGAACAGTCGGCTTGAGGTACAGGTTCAATACACTCCTCAATCATATAATTGCATAGCTGCCATTAAAGAGCGATTACCAAGCATTAAAGCTTCAAAACAGCAATATCTCGACGTTTGAATTTAATGAAATTATGGATCAGCATTAATTCCTCGCAGGGTGCTGCGTTTTATTTTAAATTCCTAAGGCACTCCATGAAGACCATTCTCAATTCCGGATTTCTAACTACTTGTATAATGATATCTAAAAATTCAATGCTTTCAAAAGATCTGTATGTTCCACGTGGAACAATTCTTCGTAACTTTATTAATTGGCAATAGTCTCTTAAAAAAAAGGATTGGTCAAAATTTCTTGACCAACTGTCGTGGCGCCTCCGTGGCCAGGGTAAACAACTACATTTTTATCCAAACTGAAAATCCTTGCTTTAATATTTCGAATTAAGCTATCATGATCTCCTCCCGGTAAATCTGTTCGTCCAATACTGCCTTCAAAAAGCACATCACCCCCTATGAGGAATTTTTGCTCCTTATTATAAAAACATATACTCCCAGGACTATGTCCCGGGCACAAAATGCAAGTCAAGCTTGAGTCCCCCAGGAGTAAAGTCTGTCCATCCACCAAAAACAAACCCGGAGGCGGCCCAGCAATATATTCAATGCCATACATCGCGCCAACGTAACTCCCGGAGTTATAAATTTCTAATTCTTTAAGGTGCATCTCCGGCGACAGCCCAAACTTATGATATACAAACGCACAGCCAAGGATATGATCAATATGCCCATGGGTCAGTAGCAATTTAACCGGCCTCAGCTCGTATTCTCTGATAAAAGAAGAAAGCTTCTCTTGCTCTTCTTGATTGGAACACCCGGGATCAACAATCCAACATACGCCGGCATCGTTATAAATTAAATAGGTGTTTTCGTAAAAAGGGTTAAAACAGAATGCCTTAATGTGGATGGCAGTCATTATTTTGCGTTGATTATGTCTTTAAAAGTTAATTGTCCTTATTCTTTGGTTTTGATCTTCACATTATCCTTTTGTCTGGTATCCTACGGGCAAAATGCTAAAGAAGTGTTTGGCAAAAATAAAGTGCAATTCTCCGATGACCAATACGATTGGTGGCAACATGAAACAAATAACTTCATTATATACTATTATGGCAAGTCAAGGCCGGCAGCGCGTTTTTGTTCCGAAATCGCAGAATCAGAAAACGCACAGATTCAAAAGTTATTTGAATTTCACCTCAAAGATAAAATTGAGCTCTTCGTTTACGCAGATGCAACTGATCATTCCCAATCCAATATCAATCTGGACGGAATCTGGCTCGAAAAAAATTGGCAAGAATCTCCTAAACTCAAAGACCAAAAAATCCTACTCTACTTTGATGGTAATCATGCCAACTTGCGACAATTACTTAGGGCAGGGATCATAAAACTTTATTTTGCCTCGCTTTTTGATGGTACCGCACTACAAGATGCCGTTCAAAAAGTGATTTCTTTAAAATTACCAGAATGGTTTGAATCCGGACTTATTGCATTTTTAACTTCGGGTTGGAATAAACAAACAGAGCAATTGTTTCTTGAAGTTTGGAAAGGAAAAAACTTTGACAAATTTTCAAAACGCGAAGCCAAAATAGCTGGACTTTCGTTCTGGAGTTTTTTGGTGAATACCTATGGCCAACAATCGGTTTCAAACTGGCTTTATTTAACTAGAATCCAAAAAGATTTTGAAGAGGCCGCAAGAATAGTATTTTCAGAAGATTTTGAGAACCTACAACGACTTTGGTATCAATATTACTACGAACTAAAAAGAACAAGCTCGTTGGTCGGATCAACTGATGAAAATTATACGAAACTAAAATTAAAACCAGATGAAAAAATATTAAAAGTTATTCCCGATAACTTCAAATCCAATTCAGTGATCATAAGTACGCAGCAATTTGGTAAGTCTCGTATCCGTCAATTGGATCTGTCTAATTATAAACTAAATACCCTGTTCTGCAAAGGAAGCAAATCCAAATTATATCAGCCTGATTTAAATTACCCAATTTATTGCGATCGAATAATAGATCAAAGCAGAATTGTTCTTTACGAAAAACGAAATCGCGTTTATCTTAAATTTATTAGCGGAAGCAACAAAAACCAGGTTCATAAATTACCTGAAGATATACAGCGGGTTTATTCAGCAGCAGTTTATGATAAAGATTATATTGCTCTATCTGCTAACGTTGGTGGCTATTCAGATATCCTGCTATACTCCTTAAAATCTAGACAATATATCAATTTGACCAATGATCACTGGGATGACCTTGATGTTAATGTGCTTGGCGAAAAAAGTAACTTAAGAATTCTATTCCGTTCTAATAAGCCACTCCAAAAATTAGAAAAAGTAGATTCTTCCACTGCCCACTTACCACTATATCCCTTTGGCTTATTCGAACTAACACTGAATGAAAAAAAATCGATACAGTCTCAAAAAAATATTTACAGTCATAAACGATTTTCAGTCTTAAAATGGATTGATCTTAAAAACGAAATCGTTGCTGAAATCAACGATCAATCCGAACAGCATTGGATTCATATTACAAAAGACACTTCCACAGAATGCCTCCTGGAAAAACATCCAGAATTAATAATACATCATCCGGAAAAGCAAAAGCTACTTTCAATATATCCTGGATCTAAAAATTATTTATTAAACGAATATCAACTAACAACTGTTAGTTATTTTTCTAAAACAGAGCTCGATTCTACTGAGCCGCCATCTTTCAAAACAGAAGAAATATCAAACGATCAAACGATCGCGACAGATAGTTTGTATTTTCAAGCGCCCTTTGGAAATCCCTCTAATCTAAAGGAGATCTTAAATGAATTTAAACAAAAGGAATTAAAGTCTTCTACTTTCCTTAAAAATTCTACAGCATTATCTCACAACTTCGGTTGGCCTCTTGCACAAGCATTCAACAGCAATCAATCTATAGCTTATCGCAACCGGTTCTACATAGAGGAACTTTCGACAACATTAAATAATGATCTCTTGTTTTCAGGCCTCAACACTTTCTCTGGAACATCACAAGACTTTGAACCTCCTGAAATTGGCATTCTTTTTAAAACCAGAATTCTCGAAATCCTGGAAAATTATTCATTAGAAGCCGGTATTAGAATACCTACCTCTTTTAATGGTCTCGAAAGCTATTTATTATTAGAAAACAGACTCGCCAGATTTGATCATACTTATGCAGTATATTTCAAAACTCAAACAGAAACCACTTCTAATACCAGATTTGCAAGCATTAAACAACAAACAAATACTTTTATCTTAAATCATCAACTTAAATTTCCCCTTGATCACTATACTAGCCTGCGCGCGATTAGTACGCTTAGAAATGATCATGTTGCATACTTGTCTACCAATAGCGGGACACTGTTGGATTCTTCAGAAAATACACAACAAAGAATTGGAACTCGGCTTGAATGGGTTTTTGATAATGCCCTCGATTTGTCTCTTAATCTAAAATCAGGTTGGCAAGTTAAATTCTATTTTGAAGCTTCTAAAAGATTTCAACTTAATTTTCAAGATCGAACCAAGTTTTTGCCCGGAGCACTATTTCTAATAGGATTTGAAGGAAGATTACATATTCCGGTTTTCAAAAAATCAAGTTTCTCGCAACGCGTGTTTACCAACATTTCGCTCGGCCAGCAAAGAATATTATATCATGTTGGCGCAACAGAAAACTGGCTGGTTCCAAAATATGAAACACAAAATCCCTTAATTACTTCCGGCGAATACGTTTATTCAGCGCTAGCAACTGAAGTACGCGGACATGGATACGGTGCCCGCAAAGCCGCCTCTGTTTTTGGATATACAGCAGAATTGCGCATTCCCATTTTTCAATATCTTTTAAATCAAAACTATAAAAACAGTTTGTTGAGAAACTTTCAAATGATCTGCTTCTATGATGCTGCTGTAGTTTGGGATGGTTTCTTCCCGGATATCGATAAAACTAGTACTGTAGATTATGCTGCGCAGAACCCAGTTGTTAAAATAAATCTTCAATACAGTAGAGAGCCCTGGATTGCCGGTTCCGGTTTTGGTTTCAGAACATCCTTATTTGGATATTACCTTAGGATTGATCATGCCTGGCAAGTAAACCGATATAAATTTTCACAACCAAAATGGCTATTTTCACTAGGCCTGGATTTTTAAATTATTTGAATCTACGCTGCCCTTTTATAAACTCATTCGCAGAGCTGCTCCGCCCACCAATTTTAAATTGCTGACCGAACTTCCCAAAAATGAAAGGGATTCCCAATAAACCTGTACCCCAAATGTTTTTGCTGCACTAAAGCTCAAATGCATTCCGAGATCCCAATCCGCATAGGCATTATTTTTCAATATAAAACCCCCGGCTAAATTAGATCTCAAATGATATTGTGTATTTAGATAATAAATTGTTTTCGAAAATTCACTTTGAAATCCTCCACAGCCAAAATCAATATATAATTTATCATCAAACAATTTTACCCCCAATGAAGCTCTCCACTCTGCAGGCAAATGGCTACTTCTGCTCAGACCTGATCTTGTTCGTACAAAGTCAGATTCAATCTCATCAACATTTTTTACTTTAATTGAAAATGTATCCAGCAAATTATCAATTTCCAAGCCGCTGTATCTATACAAGGTATCAACCACGCGCTCGCGAATATTTCCGGACCAATCCATAAACCCCAGGTTTTTCAATTCGAAACTTAAGTGAATATTCTGAGTCGCCTGGTATAAAAGCTTACCATCAAAAACAAAACCAAGGGCTTTATTATTCCAAACTCCTGCTGGCTTTGAAGTCACATGATAACTATTCAGCAACATTTGTAAATCGACATATTTCCCATCAGTAGCTGTAAATAAGGATCCATTCTCCGCTTTTAAACTTAAATAGTCAAGACCACTGCACAGACCTACTTTTAATCCTAACTGTAAGCTTTTAAAATCCTTTTCAATGCCAAACTTAAATGCGCTGAACTCGGAGCGCTCAATTTGGAAGGGTGTTAAATTTGCACTCCGCCCCTCAAAACTTTTATTTCCTTTAAAGTATAAGACGAAAATATCCTTGTGAAAAAGAACCTCATTAAAACTATTGTAATCAATATTAAATGTCAACTTGAAAGAATGATTTCTTAAGCCCAGCTTCAAAAAAGCACTCCCGCCATACAGAACAACAGCTAAATTTTCAGACTTCAAATGTTCGATACTTTGATCCTTTAAATCATCATCTAAAAATCCACCTGAAATATACTCCTTAAAAAAGTTTCCGGTAATTCCGTTAGAAGCCAATTCCTGATGCGCATTAACTCCGAAGGAAATAGTTTTGTGCTCAAGAACCCGATCAAATAAATAATTATAATCCTGAGCTCCCGCCAAAAAAGAGGATAATATCACTTGTAGAAACAATAACCTTGCTTTCATGCTTAACTTTAATCTCATTCCAAACATTTTATTACTTCCCTGCTTCATAGGTAAAGTCAGCAGTCAAAACAAGTTCCAAATTGTAATCTTCGTAAATTTTTAAAAATGAAGATTTCGGTTGTGTATTAAAACTTGCACGTAAGTATATTTTTTTAAAATTTAAAAAATTCCGTATTCTATTATAATCCATCGGAATATCAATTCTGGATTCTTTGCTTTGAACCGTCTTTCCATTCGGTCCCGTCATAGCTGCCTCTACAAAAAAATCATTTTGCATAAGAGAATCTATGATCACATTATTCTCGCTTAAAATATACAACTGAATTTTACTTTCAACCGGAAAATCATTTTTAAAAAAAGCATGTAAAACGCCTTCTTTAATTCGATCATAATCATCACTTACCAAATCAATAGTACTAGTATCCGCGAGGACCAACCCATCCGCCGAAACGATTAACGGAATATCGAGTACCAAATCAATATTCATTAATTCCCCGTCATAAATAAAATCATTCCAGTTCGACGTATTTCCCTGTGGGTTAACCTGCAGATCTATATTATAGCTGATCTCGTCAGGTAGGTTTCCTATAAAATCCCTGATATTTGAATTTTGTTCGTCGATACTTATGTTTACAACGCTCTGATAAATGGGCATATGTCCAGCATTGTCCTTTGCTCTGGGAATAAAGGTTTTGGTTTTCAGAGGATCAGCAATCAATTCAACTGCTTTTCCACTCTTATGATGAATGCCTTCCATTTTATGTACATTCATTTCCATATCCACACCAATTTTATTAGTAACTTCAACCTGTAGTTTCGCTTTTTCAATTTCAAATCTTCCTTCAAGAACATTAGAAAAAATATCTAAAGCTTCCGTGGTAGGTCCTGTTCCAAGAATGGTATCATTTAAATAGCCCCTGGCGTAATCAGGATGTAAATTTTCAAAGGCCAACTCAACAAAAATGCTGTCCGATTTACTAATGGTTTTTAATTCACCGGTGCTATCAATTGAAGCAACAACTTTATTAAACTGCAAATTAAACGAGTCTCCATTTTCACCTGAAAAATCAAAATGATATCCCTGCAAGCTTTCTTCTTCAATGCGCTGAGATACTCCACCAATCGGCGCCGGTTGCAAGATTACATCCTTGTGAAATGCAATTCCATTCTTTGTGGCTGTTGGCAATGTGTAACTAAATCTTACAGAATCCTGAAGCGTGCTTGAAAGTCGGATCCTGGCTTTTCCCGAACCTATAAATGCTTCTTTAAGATCAACCGGCAATCCTTCCAAACCAAAATAATAGCTATCGTTAATGAGATTCTGTGCCGGCCACAATGCCTTAGCGGTGAGCGGATGTAAATTAGAAACTACAATTCTTGCAACGACTATGTTAGAGGTATCAATTAAAACGGGAATCCCTTTACTTCCCGGAGACGATAAACTTAAAAGTTGCGCCGTTAGTTTTCCTTCAATCGTCTTCCCAGCAAGGTCGATGCTACGCGTCACAAATCCACCAGCCGGAATAAGCGGAAAATTTCCCGAAATGATAACATCCCCGTTTTGAGCATTTTTCAATAAGTATTCAACATTTGTGATATCAATGGGCAATCCATTCTGCAAACTGAGATCCATGGTGCCGGACTCTAATGTCATCGTTTGAAATATTGTGTCTGCACGGATTTCGATAGGCGAACCTGCTATAGGCTGTATTTCCGGAATGGGTTGGGTAAACCCATGAAACAATAAAAGTAGTTGTCCAACGGGTCCGGCATTACGTGCAAGCGTTCCTAAACTCAGTGGATAATCAAATGTCGAATTATATAATGAAAGTGAATCAATTCTAAAAGTGTTTTTTAAACTGGTATCACTAAATTCAAAAAATGAATCGATTGCCAAATCATATAAATGAGTTTTGTAAACCAAATGCAACAAACCAGTGCTGTCGCTCGACAGGTCTTCTTCTGTACTTAACTGATGTATATTAAGTTTGGTTTTGAGAAGTGGGGTAACAATTTCTGTATCCCAACTTGGTTCTTTTATACTACAAGCTAAAAGTGTAGATAAAAATACTACACATAATATATTAAAAGTTTTATTTATGGCTGACATTCGGAAAAGCTTTGCATAAAAGTATGCATTTATTTATAAAACTATGGCCCTAAACTCCGGCTAGCTTTATTCGGTCTCTCCTTTTAACCTTTCTGCATTTTCTGCGACCTGAAGAGATTCCACAATTTCATCGAGGTAGCCATTTACGATACTGTCGAGATTATAAAGGGTCAAATTAATTCTATGATCCGTAACCCGATTCTGTGGATAATTATAGGTGCGAATTTTATCTGAGCGATCGCCGGTACCCACCAAAGATTTTCTTTGTCCGGCCACTTCGCTTTCGTATTGAGCTACATGTGCATCCTTCATTTTTTGCAACATCCTGTTGAAGGCAATTTCTCTGTTTTTGTGCTGACTGCGGCTATCCATACTTTCTGCAACTATCCCTGTTGGAATATGTGTAAACCTGACTCCGGATTCTGTCTTATTAACGTGCTGTCCTCCGGCACCACTCGAACGGAAAGTGTCCACTCGAAGGTCTGCTTTGTTTATGCTGACTTCCTCCATTTCCATTTTTGGCATCACCACTACCGTGGCTGCTGAAGTATGAACGCGCCCCTGCGATTCTGTTTTAGGAACTCTTTGAACTCTGTGCGCGCCAGATTCAAATTTTAATTTTCCGTATACATTTTCGCCACTGACTTCAATTATGATTTTATTAAAACCACCAACATTTCCTTCGCTGATTTCTAATACTTCGTACTTCATGTCGTGTGTATCAAAATATCGCGTGTACATTCTGTATAAATCACCTGCAAAAATGCTTGCTTCGTCTCCTCCTGTGCCAGAGCGAATTTCAAAAATCACATCTTTACTATCTTCTGGATCTTTTGGAATTAATTTCTGTTTTAATTCTGATTCGAGCGAATCCAATTCGCTTGAAAGAGTTGCCATTTCTTTCTCTGCAATCTCTTTCATATCGGCATCCGAAAGCATCTCTTTTGCCTGTTTATATTCATCTTCCTTTTTCTTGTAAATCAAGAAAAGTTCGACTAACTGTTTGAGCTCTTTATATTCCTTTGAAATTTTACTATACTGCTCCAGATTAGAAACAACAGACGGATCTGACATCCGTTCTTCAATGTACTGAAATCGCTCGTATATGGATTCTAATTTATCCAAAAACATTTTACAGAAAATAAGTGTGCAAAGCTAAAACGAATCTGCTAATTGGGGATTCTTAATTGCCCAAGGAATCTGGACATCAGGAGGGATATCTTTTGATGCGTTGCTTAATTTGCTCCGCAAGATTTTGGGTATGTCCCGGTTTATATAAATTATTTCTCAATTTCTCGCGGATGGATTTTTCTTTTAAAAAAGCAGAATGCCCGGCCGGATGATTTTGAATCTCCTGAAGAAAGTCACTTTCGTCATTTTTATCCATTTCCTTATCAAAATACCGGGTGATTTTTCTTATGAGTTCAGCAAATCCTAAATCTTCCATAACAGTATATTAAAACATTTGAATTATTCGTCTTCCTGTGTTTCTTTCCGATGCTTTTGCCCTCTCAAGTCCTTATATCCCATCGTTTCGGCATATTTCTTCAATTTATCCTTTAACATATTCCTTGCCCTAAACAATCTGGAACGTACCGTACCAATTGGAATTTCCGTAATCTGTGCAATTTCTTCATAACTGAAGTCTTCAATATCGCACAACCAAATGACCGTTCTAAATTCCTCAGGCAATGCATTCAGTGCCGTCGAAACCTCATCTCCCATCATTTGGTCAAAAACCTCTTCCCTGAGATCATAATAACTACTGGATAAACCCTCTTCTTCCTCCTGATAGACGTTTACCTCTTCATAATCAACAAAGGATGGTTGCCTGGATTCCTTCCGATATTGATTAATATAGGCATTCTTTAGAATCTTAAACAACCATGCTTTCGCATTAGTTCCTTCTTCAAATTTTTCTATAAATCTGAACGCTTTGAGAAAAGTTTCCTGCACCAAATCGTCTGCGTCTTCTTCATTAAAGCTTAAATGAAATGCAAAGGTGTGTAAGGCCTCCAAATGCGGAAGAAACTCCCTTTCAAATCGTTCTTGCTCCGGACTCTGAGATTTACCCAATGAGGTTCTATTTATTGGCAAAGAAAACAAATACTAACAAACGATTTGCACAGAATGTTAAAAATCGGTCTAATTTTAGAACAGAATTTAAAACAATGGGCTTTCTCCTCCTGCTTTGGCTAAATGTCTGTGGCTGCTTTCTTCTCGCCGATCCGCCGGAATTAGGTAAAGTGAAATGGCTTCGGGATCTTGAAGAGGCCCAACAGCGTTCCATCCAAACAAATAAAGCTATTTTCATATTATTTCAGGAAGTCCCGGGCTGTATGACTTGTAAAAATTATGGCAGCAATGTTTTAAGTCATCCTTTGGTTGTCGAGGCTATTGAAACCTATTTTGTTCCCCTATGCATTTACAATAATAAATCAGGTAAGGATGCTTCAAGTTTGGCCAAATTTGGAGAACCTGCGTGGAATAATCCAGTGATAAGAATAGTAGATCATCAATTCCAAGATGTAGTCAAAAGATTAAGCGGTAATTATTCAGTCTTTGGAATTACTAGCCAAATAAATGCCTTTCTGATTAAAAAGGGAATTGTTATTCCAGAATACCTAAGGCTTTTGGAAGAAGAAGCGAAAGCAAACGAAACCGGCAAAGAAACCATCTATATGCAAATGTATTGCTTTTGGTCAGGTGAAAAACTTTATGCAAAATTAAAAGGCATTGTTTCTACTAATGCCGGATACATGCAAGGAAATGAAGTTGTTGAAATTGAATATGACCCAAGAATGATTCATCCTGATGAGATCATTCGTTACGGAAAAAAGCATCAAATTGCTGATAAAATTTATTTAAAAACACAACAAAAAATATCGGAACAAATTCTAATTTCTGAAGCTACTATTTTTAAACCCGATGCACAAAATAAATATTATTTATACCATACAGATTATAAATATATTCCCATGATGCCCATACAGGCAACGCGATCCAATAGCCTTCTTTCAGAAAAACAATTCGTTGATCATCTCTTTTCTCCCCGCCAATTGTGCTGGCTTGGAGAATCAAAACAAAGAGACTCAAAACAAAATAAAAATTTAATTTCTACAAACATTCTTAAAGCGTGGTATCCCTAATTTATTTGAATCGTTTGTAGTTTTTTATGCTCGGTATTTTAAAATGCGTCTGCTGATTTTTCCCATATGTAATAAATGGTTCTGTGGCAATTAGTGAACGCTTGTTTGTTACAAGATTCAAGATTTTTACAGCCTCAGAAAAAAAATCAGCGTCAAAGTGAAAAGCCCACAGATATGAAGAAAAAATCAGCTTTGTAATCGTTCAAAGCATAAAAAGGAATGATCCCTTTCTCAAAAACTACATCGACAGACAAAACTCCAAAATCTAAACCACCGCCTAAAAGTATTCCAAACTGGACATCTTTTACAGAGCCTCCATTTAAATTTATTACATTTTCATCAACAGATGTTGTAAAGCTTAGGTTGCCGCCAGCAGAAGCCCGCAAACCAAAGTCTTTTGTTTCCAACAAGCGGTATCCCATTTGCAGTGGAATCTTTAGAAGATAAATAGAAGGATTTCCATTGAATGGATCCAAATTCTTTTGTGCAGACTGCTGCATAATATGGAGAGAAACTCCAGGTTCAACAAAAAGTTTTTTGCCGTAAAGTGCTTTGATTCCAAAATGATAACCACTCATAAAGCCATTCTCAGGATTCGTAATAGGATTTGGTGTATACATCAAAGAAAGACCTGTATAAGCAACAATCCCGATTTGCCCCTTGAGGACAGTTGTCGAAATCAGACAACATATGAATAAAACCCTTCTTGCGAAAGCATGCATAATTAGCTTACTTTTATGCCAGCAAATATAATTCATATTTATTACCCTTTAATATCAACTACTTCAGGAAATTATGTGGCCGGATTTATCGTATATTATTCATAGCATTACCGGAGTTCCTCCTGATAATGTGTTCTCTGTAGTAAAGACCTTTGGACTTTTTCTCGGACTGGCTTTTGTTTCAAGTGCATATTTGACCTACCTCGAGTTAAAGAGAAAAGAAAATCGCGGTATTCTTCAAGGAATGGAGGAAAAAATAGTAATTTATAAACCGCTTCAATTAACTGACATTATCATCCAGACTGTTATACAGTTTGTCGTTTTTGCTAAATTCATTTATATCCTTCAAAATGGCTCCGAATTTATCAAGGATCCTGCTTCAGTCCTCTTTTCGTTAAAAGCAGCTCCTGAAGGCGCTTTGGTTGTTGCCATACTTTATGCGGTCTACCTTTTTTATAAAAAAAGTAAACAGACTGAATCCGAAATCAAATACCAAACCCTGTTTATTCATCCGAAAGATAGAATCTTTGACATTACGACGATTGCAGCATTATATGGAATTATTGGTTCCAAATTGTTCTCTATTTTGGAAAACTTGGAGTCTTTTATAAAAGACCCTATCGGAGAATTCTTCTCCGGAAGCGGCTTAACCATATACGGAGGACTCATTCTTGCCTTTATCATGGTGTACCGTTTTGTTTCTCAAAAAGGCTTAAAACCCCTACATGTGATGGATGCCGTTGCACCAGCACTTATGATGGGTTATTGCGTGGGGCGCATGGGTTGTCACTTTTCGGGAGATGGCGACTGGGGCATAGTAAATGAACTCGCCAAACCATCCTGGTTTATTTTTCCCGATAGCTGGTGGGCTTACAATTATGCACACAATGTATTAAATGAAGGCCTCCGCATAGAAGACTGTAGTTGGAACTATTGTTATCAACTGTTTCCTGCTGTCTTTCCAACACCGCTTTACGAAGTCATTTTAGCAGGATTCATAACAGGGGTGCTATGGCTTTTGAGAACTCAAATTCACAGGGCCGGAGTTCTATTTTTTATTTACTGCTTGTTAAATGGACTTGAGCGATTCTTTATTGAATTTTTACGGGTAAATCCGCGATATACCCTTCTTCAATATGAATTATCTCAAGCACAAATCATAGCCATGTTGCTCATGGTAGGCGGCATCGGTGGTATCTATTATTTCTGGAAGAAAAATATTCCGAATTAAATCGGAAGCATCGCGCATATTTATGATTTCCGCGAAATCTTTTCGCTCTAAACTTTACGAATGGGCTCAAGCCAACCCAAGAGATTATCCGTGGATGGGTGAAAGGGATCCCTATAAAATTTGGATATCAGAAATACTTTTACAACAAACCAGATCTGAACAAGCGAAAGCATATTATTTAAATTTTTTAAAAACTTTTCCTACATTAAATGCACTCGCGCACGCGCCGCTGGATCTTGTTTTAAAACAGTGGCAGGGCTTAGGCTATTATAGCAGAGCCCGCAATCTACATATCACTGCTCAATTTCTTGTTGAACAAAATGAAAGTCAGTTCCCGAAAGAACCTGAAGTCTTACAAAAACTCAAAGGAATCGGCCCTTATACTGCCGCTGCAATTGCTTCTTTTGCATATAATTTTCCCATATCTGTTTTAGATGGAAATGTGATTCGCGTTTTCGCAAGACTACTTGGCATTCCACATCTCCCGATTCATCAAAACGAAAAAAAAGAATGGGAGTTTATACTCGCAAAATATCTAGATGTCGAAAATTCATCCTTATACAATCAGGCTTTAATGAACTTTGGTTCAATACATTGCAAACCAATCCAACCAAAATGTTCTGAATGCCTTTATAAAAATAACTGCACTGCATATGTAACAGAAATGATTCCACTTTTCCCCGCAAAAAAGAAAAAACTAAAATTAAAACTGCGCTATTTTCACTTCATATACTTTGTCAATCCCAAAAATGAAATTTTGATTCAGCACCGCAAAGAAAGCGACATTTGGAAAGAACTTTATCAGTTGCCTCTTTTTGAAAGTGCGCGCAACAAAACGCTCAAAACGATTACTCTAGATCAACTTACTAACAACGCTAAAAACAAACTCACAAACTTTAGTTTGACTTTTTTGGAATCCCAAATTATTAAACTTACACACCAGGAACTTCATTGCCACTTTTATTTCGCCCAGGATCCGCGGTCCCAATTCAAAATAAAGCCTCCCTTTTCTTTTGTAAACCGCGAAAACTTGGTCAATTTTGCATTTCCTACAGTTATCACCCGGTTTTTAACAAAAATAAACAGGAACGACTTATGTTGAATAAAGTATGCTTAATAGGAAATTTAGGAAAAGATCCGGAATTCCGTACACTCGAAAGTGGAGCAACGAAAGCGAATTTTTCCTTGGCTACAAATGAAAGCTACAAAGATCGAAATGGTAATTGGCAAAAAGCTACAGAATGGCATGATATCGTATTGTGGCGTTCGATGGCTGAAAGGGCGAAATCCTTAAAAAAGGGAATGCTCGTCTATTTGGAAGGAAAACTTACACATCGCAAGTGGACAGACAAAGAAGGCCGTGACCATTATACTACTGAAGTTGTTGGAGATTTATTGAGAATACTTGAAAAGCGGGACTCCGCAACAACATATTCCGGACCACCGTCTTCTGTAGAAGACAAGAAACCGGAAGATGCGGCACTTGAAACAATGGAACACACAGAAGATGATCTTCCCTTTTAATCACATCTTCTATTTTTTCACTTAAATACCCATTGTGGACCCTGAGCCTTTTTATAACACTTTTTATTTAACCCCGGTATCACTCTTTTTACTGATTCCCATCCTTGATTTAGGATCCCTTTTTTTACTGGCCTTTCTTCTCATCGGATTAGGTCTATTTACAGCCACTCAATCAGCCATCTTTTTTATAAATCAAGCTGATTTAGAATCTCCAGCTAAAAAAAACTCGCCTGCAGTAAAAGCATTGATTTATTTAAAAAACAGACAAGGCCAATTTTCAATTTTGATACTTGCTTGTAATACCGCAGTAACCATTTGCATTTGTTTTCTTGTGAATACACTGCTTCAAAAATGGATTCCAGAATCTGTTTTTATAAACTGGGGAACGTCTATTTCACAGTTGTTCATAAATGACTCAACGGCTGGAAATACTATAGCAAAGGCAATTTCCTTTTTTCTAACTGTTTGTTGTTCTACAACACTTATCTTACTCTTCAGAGAATGGATGCCTAAGTTTTTTGAATTAGCTGACGCGAGAAAATTATCCTTATTTCTTTCAGTTCCTCTTAAACAATTGTATTGGCTATTTTTACCTCTAACTTCAACAATGGTTTTACTTAGCAAGAAAACAGAAGCACTTTTAAGAATTCACAAATTGGGCCTGCAATCAACAACTAAAGAAGACCTTGATGCAGCCATAGATCTGGCACTTACAAATGAAAAGGGAAATGAAAAACAAGTAAATATTTTACGTGGAATTATCAATTTTAATGATGTCACGTCTAAGCAAGTTATGACTCCCCGAACCGAAATCTATGGTATAGAGATGAGTCTTCATTATCCCGATGTATTACAAACCGTAAAAGAGTGTGGATTTTCAAGATTACCCGTATACGAAGAAGATTTCGATCAAATCACTGGCATTCTTTATGCTAAAGACCTTATTGCTCATCTCCACGAAAGTGAAGAATTTGAGTGGCAAAACCTAATAAGAAAGGATGTCTTGTTTGTTCCTGAATCCAAAAAAATCAATGAACTATTGGATGACTTTCGGGAACATCATAAACATATGGCATTTGTCGTTGATGAATATGGTGGTACAAACGGACTCATTACTTTGGAGGACATTATGGAAGAAATCGTCGGTGAAATAAAAGATGAATTTGATGATCAGCAAAACTTAAACTATATAAAACTGGATCCGCACAATTATTTGTTTGAAGGAAAAACCCTGATCAATGATATGTGCCGCATTCTAAATCTTGATGTGGAAAACTTCGATGAAGCAAGAGGTAATGCGGATTCTATTGCCGGGCTTTTTCTTGAACACTCCGGAGAAATGCCTTACAAAGATCAGGTATTAGAAATTCATCATTTGCGTTTTACTGTAAATGCAGTTTCTAAAAAAAGAATTGAACAAATAAAAGTGAGTCTATAGCTTATGAATGCTTTTCTAAAAAGACCTATACGATTTATTATAAGAGCATCTTTGCTCTGCCTCATATTTTTTGTTTCTTGCAAAGAAACCAATCTACAGCCCAAACCAAGGATGTTTCCATCTGTCTCGTACCCGGAATTTAGTTATCAAAAATATAATCCATCAAATTGCCCTTACTCCTTCCGCTTTGCAGATTACATTCAAATAGAAACAGATACCACTTTTTTTAATCAAAAATTAACGAACAGTTGTTGGCTCAACTTACAGATTCCTGCATTTAACGGCACACTGCATTGTTCGTACTACTCCTTGAACTCAGAAAAGGAATTAGAAAAATATATTAAAGACGCTTATAAGCTCGCTCGGGAACATCAGAAAAAAGCAAATTATATTGACGAGTTAGCACTTAAAAAACCCAATTCTGTTTATGGCATGGTGTTCAACATCGAAGGGCCGGCTGCGTCTCCGCTACAATTTTACCTTACCGACAGCAGCAAACATTTTTTCAGAGCGTCCTTATATTTTAAAAGTCAGTCGAAGCCAGATTCGCTTCTTCCCATCGTAGAATTTGTCAAAAAAGATATCCTGGAAACGATAAATAGCTTTGAGTGGAAGTAAAATATATCCCTAAGGTCGTTTAAATATAATTTTCGTAGAATTGTGTTGGGCTCTTTTTTCACATGAATCACGCTAACGAAAATCTCATTAGCAACAGAATATAAATGCTGAAGAATTATTCGTTGCCCGAAATGAAATTCTCGCCAGGGTGTGCTTTTTACTTTCTTAACAGCTAAAATCCTGGCAAATAAACTATTTTAGATTCGCAAACCAGCATTACAGTTTTTTTCTATATTTCGCCCTTCGCTAAATTAAATAAACGGTTTACACAAAAGATTTCAGAACTCATTTCTATTGAAGTCTATTACAAAAAAGGATCCCATAATTTAGGAGCTCACCTTAAGCAAGAAAAAGAATCGTTCAGAATCTAAATGAGATTCCTCTGCGATCTAAAATACGCGATATCTCAATCCTACATTCAAGCCAAAAAAGACATACTTTTGCTGAATTGGATAAGAATCTTCTGTTATCGAATTAAAATATAGGCGGGCAGATGGTTCCAGCATCAACATAATTCGCTCATTATACTTATAGTTCAAACCAACGCTCGTAATAAAGCTTAAGCCGGCTTTTGTTTTATAAATTTGGTCACTGCCTTCGCCGGGACTGCTTAAATTGTAAATTGCCTTTTGGTCTTCCTTATAGATTTTACCGCTGTGTTTTGTAAAAAGATTGAAACCGATTCCTCCATTCACACTTAGTATAAAATCTTTCAGATCTTTCTCATAACCCAAAATAAAAGGTATATCTATGCTTCTGAAATGATTGTACGATTGATCCATGATATCTATTTCCTTAGTCTCAATGCCAATTACATTTCCATCTTTGTCTTTGCGTTCGTATGTAATGGTTAGCGTCTCTTTTACATAATCAAATCGCTCAGAATTGTTGGAGTACTGCAATCCAGTTCTGAAGGCAAGACCATTACTAAAAACAACAGAACCTCTTAGCCCGGCCGTGTAGGATAATATAGGTTTCTCGGTATTTGCTCTTTTTTCGGCATAGTTAAGCATAGCCGGATCTGAAACAGAAAAACTTCGTTTCGCCAATTCCGGTGCGTAGTATGCATCTACGAAAAAATGTGCTTTATTATCGTAATACACATTACATCCCTCGGCCAATTTTGAAAAATCTAATTTTCTGGTTTTTGTTTGTAAGTAATTTTGCTTGCTCGGAATTTTATTTGTTTCTGTAAAACTTAATTCGTTTGGAGCATTAGCCATAAACATTGGATCTGTAGATGCGATGAGGTTATTTAACTCTTCTTTATTAACCTCGGACCCAAGGGTTTCTTCAATGTTGGCTGCTGAAGCAGAAAATTTATTTTCAGGAATTAATGAGATTTCTTTTTCTTTTGTAAAATTTGGATTTTTTGAAGCCTCTGTTAAAGATTGTTGATTTTTTGAATTGAATTCCGCAGCAATATTGTTGTTCATTTCTTCAACATAACTAACGGGGATTGCTTTAATTTCATGAGCTGGCCTCTCTGAAGAAACTGCGCTTTGTGAATTAAATAATTGTGCAGTTCCCTTATCTTCAGAGCCACTGTTCCGGTAAGGCAAATCCATTGGATGTTTTGAAGGCTTAGGGTCTTGTTTTTTCTCATTAAACCATAAAAATGCAACGATACCAAGAACGACCGCAACAAATATTAAGGCCCATAACCAGTTCAACCAATTTCCTAAAAGAAAAGGTCTTCTTTTTTCACCATCCAGATGTTTAGCGATATTTTCCCAAACTGCATCGCTTGGCTTCAACTCAAAATGGTCCAAGCTTTTCTTAAACAAGCTATCCAACCAATGTTCCTGCCCCGATTTACTCATATTATCGTTTTTTGATATTTCAATAGTTTTTCTTGTAGTGCCTTCCTCGCTTTAACCAATTGTGACCTTGAAGTACTTTCTTCTATTTGAAGAGATTCGGCTATTTCTCTATGAGAATAACCTTCTATCGCATACAAATTAAAGACCATTCTATACCCTTCCGGCAATTCGCTTATAATGTTTAAAAGTTCAGTTTCTGCCATTTTGTCAATAACTTCCGGCTCTTCAACAGAATCCGGAAGATCATCTCCCGCATTAAATTCATTTTGAAAACTTTTGCGATGGCAGTTCTTAATCGCATTATTGATCATAATTTTCCGGACCCATTGTTCAAAAGGTCCTTCAGATTTGTACTGCTCCAGATTGGTAAATACTTTTATAAAACCATCCTGCAGTAGGTCTTCTGCTTCCATCCGGTGTCTGGAATAGCGAAGACAGACCGCTAACATCTTCCCTGAATAGCGATCAAACAACTGCTTCTGACTGATACGATCTCCCCGAAGACAACCTTGTATGATCTTTTCTAAATCCACGAGACCACTAGCTTTATAGATGACCCTTTATCACCTGAAAATGCTGCCTGACAACTCATTTTTGCTTAAGAAGAACAATATTAACTTAACACATTGACATTCAATAGGAATTTTTCCAGAATATCATTAAAATCATCGGGCTTTTCCATCATCGGAGCATGGCCACATGCTTCCAAAAAGAACAACTTTGAATTTGGTATTAGCTCTTTGAACTTTTCCGCTACAAAAGGGGGAGTAACTCCATCATTCTTT
>JADJYQ010000005.1:640000-771765 GCA_016719615.1 Saprospiraceae bacterium | reverse complement strand
TTTAAATAGAGTAAGAATATTATAAAACAATTAAAAATGCATAAAATAATATTTTTAAATTTAAGTACAATTTTTATGTCTGCAACGATTGTAACAACTTGTGGATGCAATTTACCAATGAAGTTACCAATGGAAAACAAGTGTGATGGTAAAAACCTGAATGTTGAGAAGTTTCGCAATGGCGATCCTATTCCAGAGGCAAAATCAGAAGGAGAATGGAGAACTTATTTACAGGCGGGCGAAGCGGCTTGGTGTTACTGGGATAATTTGTGGATAAATGGAGTGAAGTATGGTAAGTTGTACAACTGGTATGCAGTAAATGATCCAAGAGGATTAGCACCAAATGGTTGGCATATCCCAAGCGATGATGAATGGACGATTCTAACGGATTATTTAGGAGGTGAAGTCATTGCAGGTTTTAAAATGAAATCAAAAAGTGGTTGGTATGATGGGTGTATTATTAGTACTAATAGTAGTGGTTTCTCAGGTCTTCCGGGCGGCTTCCGTTACTATGATCAATTCCACTACATTGGTAAGTACGGCTATTGGTGGAGTTCTACGGGGTACAGTACAAACCGTGTCTGGTACCGCTTCCTGAATTGCGTGGATGGAACAATAGGTAGGTACGACGATGGTGAGGAAATAGGGATGTCTGTTCGTTGCCTCAAAGATTAATTTATTTGATTCATTTGACAATTTACCACGAAGCGGACGATTTTTTAAAATGGTACTTATAGTGATTTACTGTTTATAAGAGGCGATTTATTGTTGGCTATTTTTTGTTTCACGAAAGATTTTGAAAGTGTCCAAAAAATGGAGATTTTAATTTCTAATATAAGTCTAAACCTCCTCGAATGAACTTGTGATAGTAACTTCCAAATGATTCTGCATTTTTAAAATCATTCCAAATATTAATAGGTAATCCATCAAATATGTAACTCTTTTTAGATGTTTCTAAAATAAAATATCCGTCTTTTTTATTACAAGAATAAAATCTTGCATTTATAATCCAGGAACTTTTACTTGTGTTTACTTCATCTGTAAAATTAAACTTGGTGGTTTCAATTTTATTTAATGCTTCGTCGTAGGATCTGAAGTTGTCCTGTAAGGTTTCACAATTTTGTCCTTTGCATGATAAGAAAATAAATAGTAAGAAAATTAATTGAATATTTTTCATTTAATTAAAATTTAATATTTATTAATAATATATTTAAGCAATTATTTACTATATGCATATAAAATTAATCTGAAATTAATCATCAATAATGTTGTTTGATTTTGAATTATTTGTCAGTAATTTTCTAGAATTAATACCCGTTTTTCAGTATCAATAGACCATTTTTTGTAAATATCTAGAACATTTCTTCCTAATAGTAATGGTGAAATAGATGGAGAAATAAATACATTTACATTTTTGCCAGTATTATTTCCAATTTTAATCGAAGGTAGCATAACTCTTCTAAATTCAACTATTGAACCATCAGCCAACTTGTACAATACTGGATTTAAATAATTATTTTTAGTAATAAATCCTTGATTAATAAACTTCGATTCAAGCATTTCAGTAATCGATGTTTCACTAGCACCTGAATCAAGAATATAGTTGTAATTATTATTACAAATTGAAATGCTTAATATATAAACCCCTCCTTTCAGCTCCAATGGGACTTCAATTTTATGTTCGTTATTTAGTGCCGTGCCTTCATTATAATTTTGAGGACTAAATGGATCTTCACTGTCTTTAATTTTATATTTGTCACTTGCTTTTAATAGGGTAATTAAATATATAAAAGCATTGTAAAGTTTTTTGTCAGTATATTTATCGCCTGAAGTACAAGATGCAAATTGACCTTGGTCCAAACCAATAATTATAACTGCCCTTATTTTGAACACATCCATCTAAATTTTTACAAGTAAACTTATTCGACCCAGTCTCTGTAATTTTTACAGAATTAGGATTTATATCGTCTATATGGAATTTCTGGCTTCCATCTTGACTTCGAATACCGTTTCTTTTTTCTATTTGCTCAATTGTTATGTAGCCGTCAGTTGAAAATGAAAAAGTTTTAATTAAATATGATTAAGGATGATTAAGAGAATGATTAATATAAAGAATTGTTTCTTCAATGGACAATTGGTGTGCACAATTTAGCCTAAAATTAGAAATAGAAATGAGTAAAGTGAATAAATTATCTAAATATTTAATATTCATAATGATTCTTTTGAAAAACGAATTTGTAATCTATTTAAAAGATTTTAGTACCCACAATAATTGCCTAGTGAAAGCCTTTCTGTAAGTGAAAATTTATTTTACTAAAACCATACAAACATAATTTCTCAATATCTTTATCCGCTCTTCAAGTATCATGTCGCCTAAAAGACTTGTTCCATCAGGTTCAGTTTGATTCCTTGTTAGAATTTTTATATACTCAGCTTTGACTGCATAATTTATATTTTGCGGAAGGTAACCTCTATATTTTGCAAAATAATAAGGGTTAGCAGTCGAAGTTGTCACTCCAACAACATCCCCTTTATCATTGATTAATGCCCCACCACTATTTCCTGGTTGTATAGAAGCTGAAATTTGCATCATACTTGCATCATCTTCCATTCCTGTGACTGCACTTACTATACCTTCTGTTACTTTAATTCTTGATCCTAATGTTGTTGGATCAGGAAACCTATCGCATACACTTTTGTCCCAATATTATAACTTGTACTAATAGAATATGGTAAATTAACTAAATTTTTAAAAGAAGGATCATTAATAACTATTAGTGCTAGATCATTTGATTTATCAACTTCAACGATTTTAGCCTTATAAATTTCTTGGCCTGAAATATAATCAAATTTTACATCTACATGATTTGCTTCTTTTACGACGTGATAATTTGTAATAATATAACCTTTACTCGAAACAAAAAATCCAGAGCCCCTAGTTTTATAGTCATTAGCTTGACTATTTTCATCTTTGAAATTTGGACGATTATGATCTGCATTTGTTGAATATTCACTAATATCAATGCCATAAATCGCCCATTTATTATTATCTTCTGCATCTCCCTCAATAATATCAAAAACCTTAACATCTTTTGGTAGTTTTTGAAAGATCAAAACTAAAATCTACAATTTCTTCACATTGCAGTTCTTTTCTTAATGGAAATTGTACAAGGTTTCTTATTTTTATAAGTTCAGATTTCCTGTTTCCAAGATAATCAGAAATAAAAAAAGCATTAGGACTGCCAGGTCTATAAGTATTGACCCAACCATAGCATTTCCCGATGCCAATTCTTTATTTAGGTATCTTAAATTTACTACTATAGCACTATCCCAAATTTCAACACTTGTTAAATTTAAATTGTTATTAGACCTCAATCTTACTTTGGGTGAATTATTTGTAGCAATTAGTTTACCCAATGATTGCAATGTATTTTGATTAAGGTTTCTTTTAGATTTGAATTCATTTGCCAAGTAATTTGAATATGACCATTTGTAATTCTCAAATAGTTTATTATAGTTTTGAACAAGGCATTTTTTATAATCGTTTTTTGAAGGATATACATTATCACATGCCAACTGGTTATATTCCTTATGAATTTCATGGCCTTCACAATCTAAAAGCTGAATCAAGCAAGAAATAGTAGATTTATTTTGATAAGAACTACCTGCATAACCAAACGTAAATAAACAAAAAGCTACATCGCATTCATTCAATTTTGCCCTTTTAAATTCTTCATACTTTATTGATTGTATTTTATTCTTTTGATTTAGTCTCAATATTAATTCTTCTTGAAGAATGTCACTATATATTAAATCTCTATTTTGACTAAAGACAACTAACTTTTTAAAACCATTAAGGTGATTTAGATTTTGTCCATTAGCATTGTTTACTAGAGCTATACAAAAGCATATTAGCAATAATTTTAAAATGCTATTCATTTGATTTCTTTATAAAATTAAAAATATATACATTTGAATCCTCATCCTTTCCTGTAAAGCTATCAATGTATTCCCAAACCATTCCTAAACATAAAATTATAAATACCTATAATCGAATGATACTTTATTGGTTTACCATTTATATCTTCAATCTTAGAATCTTTTTTACGAACACTAAAATTTTCTTGGCCATAATCTATACTGACTATTGGTTTTCCTTTAAAAGGATTTCCAGTAACTACAACTTGACAATACTTAATTTGATCAAATTGGTTTATGTTGACGCCATCAACTATAACTTGAGAATATACCCCGGTGTTAAAATGTATAGTTAAAAATAAAATTATTCTTGAATTCATCACTTTAGAATTTATTTTGATCTTTTCCGGGCATAAAGATAAAAAATAAATTTCTTTATTAGGCATCTTAACTCTCATGACAAATCTTTAATACACTCCAATAGCTGGACCAAAATAATTAATAATAAACCCAAATTTACATTCTACCCTATAGGCAAAAATGTAAATCTGGGTTACTCAAAATATTCCTAACATAATGGGTACTAAGGTAAGTACCATGATCCCTGGGATAGTCCTATGGAGTTCATTGGTTAATAGAGTACTGGAGACTCCTCGGTCTAGAAAACCATCAATGAGCTCTTATTGGCTTCAGTAAGTAGGTTATAAAGACTCCAGAGGTTGATTTGACCATCCTTTTGACTGAGTTGGGGTCACTGTAATAACCCTTTACAACAGAGCTTATTTGAGAGTCTGTTAAAGCCATTTCTGGAGCACTTTCATAATAGGGCCTCATCCTGCACTTCCCTATAAAATGAGCAAACTGTGAGTCTGTAAGTGAGTAATTGGTCAGGTTTTCCAGCCAATTTAAATGCTCTTCCGGCCTGTAAATACTGATCATTTCCTTCAATTGTGAGTTTACCATATGGGCAGAGCTGGTTTTGAAATCCAGGACTACCCCATCTGTAGAAACACAAAGATTAGAGCATACAAACACCTGAAATCCCACAAAAAACTTAAAGTGTTGGCTGGCTTTTTGGTCCCTGCCAAGGTTATCCCAGGAATAGGACTTCACTCCACCAATGACTAATGATAGCTGCTGGTTGTTGATGATGGATGTCACTTCTGGAACTCTAAACAAGTACATCATTCGCTCATAGTACAAGGTAACTTCATGTGGGAGTAGTTCTGCAGCTTTTTTAAACTCTTGGCTTCAGGAATCTTCCCATTACAGGGTGAGAAACCCTGATTTGAGGTTCTAGAGCACTAAAGCCTAGAGTGTCAATAGCCTCCCTGGTAGTTTCCACAAGTTGAGCCTGGGAAATAAGAGGATGATTATCTTTTGAGAATACTGGAATTATATGTCTTTGCTTTATTTGCTCCAGATCTATTGGCAAAGTATTAGCCACAATAAATGTTTGATCAATGTCCATTTTCCAAGGATTTAGGGTTTGAAAATTTGTTTACCAGGGCTGCTTTTCGTTCAATGAAAAAGCCCATGTTTTCATCACTTTTATAAGATTTATAGAGTTCTCCTAAGGTTTTAAGGTTATCCGCTGACTGGATTTTAGTGATATTATCTTCTTCTCCAGATAAACACCACTGCTTTATTTTGACTCCAGTAGATTGGTCAATGATGAATTCCGGAGAATTGATAAATAATCCAGTCCTGTCCTTATTACAACTAGCTAAGTGTTTGATATTTAAGTCAAAAACCAAAGTAAATTCATAGTCCACCCCATCCCTTTGGATGGCTTTTAGACCTATTTTCTCAGGGACCATTTTACCATTCTTGTCAGATAGGACATAATCCTGCTTTACCCTAAGGGTGGCTATCAGATGTACTGGAGAATTGATCATCTTTTGAATGAGCTCATTGCGCCTAGGGAGTTACTTTTGCCCAATTAGCAAAGGAATTTCCAGCTAGTCCAGCATGAAAATCTATTAAATACTCCCAGCTATGAGAAATGGAATCAATGACAATGACCTCCATTCCTTCATTTAATGCAAGGTCAATAGCTTGAATGTATTTTTCTGGAGTAAAGGTGGACAAATAGCTTAATATAATAATCTCCTAAATGTGCATAGAGGTCTGAGGAACTGTTTTCAGTGTCAATAATGCACACTTTACTAAAAGATCCACATAAACCTGCAGCTAGTTGAAGGGAGGAGTAGGTTTTACCACTTCCAGATGGTCCTTGAATTGCCATTTTAATTTTGGCTTGTTTTCTTTGTGCTTTTCGAATATTCATGATATTGAATTTTATACGGTGATAAAAAAATTATACAAAAAAGGAAAAGGCGTACACCGAGGGCATACGCCAGTCCTTAAAATGGCAGCAGTTAAGCTTCAACAAGGCTACCATTTTTGCTAAAGGTGTTCACATCTGCTTTTACTTTGGATGGAGTTTCATCAGGAGAATAAGCCCATCTGTAGTTTAACTCAATGATTTCTCCAGTTTCTGGAGCAACAAAATCATAGGGCTCACAATTTTGTTTGATGATCCTTCCAGGAATTTGCTTACCAACTAAAGTAGCAGCTACTTGCTCAGAAAACGTAGAGGAAATACTGCACTTTTTGGCATTTGCATAAAAGCTACCTGTTTGAGACTGGACAATTTCCAGATCTCCTTGAAGAATGAGGACTACAAAGGATTCCCCATCCTGATTTTGCCTTACGGCATAAGCACTTACTGTTACCATTTTCAATAAAATTTAAGAATTAATAAACCCCTATTGAAGGGGGGAGGGATACTTTCCCAACCAGAGATTGACGGGGGTGTGGGAATACCGGGTAACCTAACTCATCATCATATATATTATTTAAAGGAAGAGTTGATCATTTGTATTGATAATAATAGCCCGTAATCAAAATAAATGATAGTATATATTATGAGCTTGCTTGTCATTGTAACAACAATACATAATGTAAAAATGGAAGTATTAAAATCAATAAGTGTTTTGGTTTGAAAGGATCAGTTCGATTAGCATAAAATCGATATAGATTAAATGTCTAAAATCATTTGAATTTAAACGATTAAAAAGAGGCAATAGAAGTCAAAATGAAATGTAGCACAAATAACTTAACCAATAAAAATTCTATATTTTACTTGCAAATTGTTTGCAAATAAAAAAAGGAGCTACAAAATTGCTCTTGTAACTCCTTGATTTTCAGTCGGGGCGGAGGGATTCGAACTCTCGACCCCCTGCTCCCAAAGCAGGTGCGCTAACCGGACTGCGCTACGCCCCGAATTCGGCATGGGTGTGGGTGTGAGTGTGAGTGTGTATTTTAAAGCTTTTGCGCTTAATCTTCTTTCACGTTGCGGTACATACCCAACAACATTTTCGAAATTTGCTCGTATGCCTGATAAAAATCTTCGAAAAGAGCATCATCAATCATCCGCATTCCTTTTAATACATCTAATATAGCTACACATTCAAATGCAGAGGACCGGGCCACTGTAAAAAAATGCTTTTTCTCTTTCGGACTAAATCGACCTGTCCCTTCTGCAAGGTTCAGCTGAATGCTTAAAGTTGCCCTTTTGAGTTCGTCAATCAGGTATTTATCATTCAAAGAGCCGGCAAAGATATACTTTAATACCTTTTGGTTGGTAATCTTGATGAGCTGATATATTTCTAATTTCTCAAAGTCAAACATTCATTGATTTTATAAAAAACAAACTTCAATACACACACTTTCGACCACACTCACACTCACACTCATGTTGAATTTGCGGTGAGGGAGGGATTCGAACCCTCGGTACCCCTTTTCAAGGTACGACGGTTTAGCAAACCGTTAGTTTCAGCCACTCACCCACCTCACCTACAAATTCCTTTATCTTTATTTTTTTTACAGCCTTTGCTGTTCTTTTTATTCCTTCAAGGGAGGGATGCCGACGAATCCGCCTTCATGTCTCCTGCTTAATTTCATATTTCTTTGGGCGGATTGTCGGCATGCTGACAAGCTACGCTTCGTCAGCATTCGAACCCTCGGTACCCTTTTCAAGGTACGACGGTTTAGCAAACCGTTAGTTTCAGCCACTCACCCACCTCACCTACAAATTCCTTTATCTTAATTAAATCCTTCTTCAAGGATCTTTTTTTCTTTCAACTCTTCAATTGCTTCTCAATCTTGCAGCACTCCCACACACCACCCCACACTCCCCCATGCCGAATTCCCCTCACACACACCCCCACACCCCCCCCCCCCCACTCACACCTCCCGATTCCTCGGACCCTCGAGGCCCACACCTCACCTACAAATTCCTTTTATCTCAATAAATCCTTCTTCAAGGATCTTTTTTAATTTTTTTCAATTCTTTAGTTCTGCCTAGATATTATAACACACACCCATACCGGATTCCACACAACCACACACACACACACACTCACACCCATGCCGGATTCCACCTCACCTACAAATTCCTTTATCTTTATTTAAATCCTGCTTCAAGGATCTTTTTTTCTTTCAACTCTTCAATTGCTTCTCAATCTTGCAACACACACACCCACCCACACTCACACCAATGCCGAATTCCTACACACACACTCACACACACACTCACACCCATGCCGAATTCCCACACACTCACACCCACACCCACACTCATGCCGGATTCCACACCCATGCCGGATTCCATTATCTCTAAAAATCAATGAATTACAATGATATTCACGAAATAAGCTCGCAAAAATAGGAAATCTATTTTATTCGTTGGCTTTTCTGGATTCTCTTTTGTACGACTTCTGCAATTTCCCGATAAAGTGGGTCTGCATCGAGAAGGTATTTCGCCATATTACAAGAATATAGAACCGTAGCGTGGTCTTTACCGCCAAAGAATTCTCCAATTTGCTTGAGGGACTTCTGTGTAAACTGTTTGGAAAAGTACATCGCCATTTGACGGGCCATCACAACCTGCCTTTGTCGTCCCTTTCCGACCAATCGTTCCATGGGTACTTTATATTGGTCAGCTACAATTTTAGCAATGATTTCGACACTGAGCTCCTGATTAATTTGATTGACAAAACTCTGAACAACTTCCCGCGCAAGCTCAATATCTATTTTCCTGAAATTCAAAGACGATTGGGCAATCATGGATACTAATGCTCCTTCCAGTTCGCGGATATTGGATTTAATGTTTTGGCAGAGATATTCCATCACATTATCAGGCAAATGTTGCTGATTTTGATCCAATTTGGCTAATAATATGGCCATTCTGGTCTCAAAATCAGGCGAGGTCAGATCTGCACTTAAACCCCATTTAAAACGACTGACCAACCGTTCTTCGATATCCTGTAAGTCTTTTGGCGGCCGGTCGGCACTAAGCACAATTTGCTTACAGTTTTGGTGAAGTTGGTTGAATAAATGAAAAAATATTTCCTGGGTACCTGCTTTGCCTGCAAAAAACTGAATGTCATCCAATAACAAAACATCCAGATTTTGATAAAAATTAGAAAACTCTGATACGCTATTGTTCTTAACGGCAAGGATAAACTGATTCGTAAACTTCTCAGCATTAGTATATACGATGTTCTTATCCGGAGAATTTTGTAAAATGCCATTTCCAATTGCTTGAACCAAATGTGTTTTACCCAAACCCACAGATCCATAAATAACGAGCGGATTAAACATATTGCCAGGCTTTTGTGCAATGTGTAGCCCTGCTTGGCGCGCAACCCGGTTGCAGGTTCCTTCAATGAAGTTCTCAAATTGGTATTTAGGCGATAAATTCGTCTCAAACTTCAATTTTCGAATGCCCGGAATTACAAATGGATTTGCAATAGCCCCTGGATCACTAAATGCTTCTTTTTCAGATTTTAAAGGCTTTTTACTAAATCCGGGCTTGTGGTGATCTTCCACCAAAATTTGGTACTCCAACTTTCCCTGATCTCCTAACTCCTTTCTTACACAACTGCGTAGCAAATTCAAAAAATTGGACTCAATCCACTCATAAAAAAATTTATTAGGTACTTGAATCGTCAATGCATGATCTACCAATCTGATAGGCACTATGGGTTCAAACCATTTTCTAAAATTGTCTTTTGGAACTGCATTCCTAATGAGGTCCAGAATTTTATTCCAAACCAATACGGGATCAGTGGTGCTATGTTGTAAAGTTGGCTTCAATATCACTGCTTCGGAAATAGGGAAAAGGATTGCAAATTTGCAAAATTTCCGTCGACTCTACTGAATAATAAATAAAAATATTTTGTTTTATAAGATCCTGCATCCGTTTATTTTAAATATAACATTTAATCCTCAATTATAAATATATGATTGCTAAGGAATAGGATTTGATCTTAGTTAACCAATGGGTTCCTAAATCCAGCTAAATGCAGGAATTTATCGATCGCCGTTTTTTTATCTTCATCTAAATGATAAGAAATATGTTGTCGGAAATAAGGGATCAGGATTTCCTTAGGAATATTAAATTGCTCAAAATTTTCCTCGTTCAGCAAATAATCAAGTCCTTCTTTAAATGCGTTTCTTAAACACAACTCCATTTCAGCAGATAATTTGTTTTTCGAAACCCACACTGCAAAAACAAAGGGAAGTCCGGTAAAATTATTCCATTCATATCCAAGATCCATAGAATAATTATATTGATGTTCTGCAACAAAAACTTCATCACCAATAATCAATTGAGCAGTTTTTAATTGTATTTGTTGGGTCTCACTTTTGCAAAAACGGACTCCTTTCCAAGCCCAATATTCTTCTGCTAATATTTTAACAAGAATGTTTGAAGTTCTGGATGCATCACTCAATACAATTTGTTCAATTTCTTCAAATTTATATTGACTGAACAAGCGCACAGTCTTAACAGCACTCACAGAACCAATACAATAATCAGTTACTCCATATAGTTTGTCAAAATCACTCAAGGCGCCAACTGGCAGCAATGCGATATCCACTAAATTTTCTTTCAGCAAACTCGCACAACGCGAAGGCAATGCTCGCTCCCACTGCAATAGGCCCTTTTGCTCAAGTTTATTTAAAGCATAACTAAATGGAAGTGAATTTAAATATTTGACGGAAGCTAGTCTAAGCATTAGATGCCAATGTTTTGAGCAAGGTGATCACAATTATTCTCACACACGATTTGCCATTCCTGATCATACCAGCCAACAATATATAAACAAGTATTCTGATGCCCAATAGTTTCCATCAAACTCAATGGTTGTTTCCGTATCAAACACATCATTGCTCGCAACGTTCTTCCATGTGTAGCAACTAAAGCTTTTTTAAAATCTACCAATTGCAAATCATTCAAAAACGATTGGATGCGTTGCCCAAGTTCGTAGGCAGATTCTCCCCCATCAGGTTTGTCGTGATAATTACCTAGTGACCATGATTGAATAATCCGGTTATACTTTAACATGAGGTCCGGATCTCCACATTTTCCTTCGTGCTCTCCCCAACATATTTCATCGATTCTATGATCCCTGATAATTGGTAAACCAGTACTTTCAAAGGCAGCAATCGTTTGATAAGTTCTGATTTGAGAAGAAGCCCAAAATCCATCAAATGCTACATCTTTATATTCATTATAAAATGCTTCTGCTTGCTTGCGTCCGGTTTCATTCAAATGCGAATTTATACTTCTCCCTTGCACTATTCCGGAAAGATTATAATCCGTTTCACCATGCCTCAATATGTAAAGCAATTTCTCCACTGAAATATTTTATGAATGGACAGGTAAAGAATAATACCGCAAGCCTGAATTTAAAGATGTATCTTCTTTTGTATATTCTTTGATCTCATGATAAAGAGAATCTCGTTCAATAGCCCTTCGGCCAACTTGTAAAATCAGTTGCACGATATCATCTGTCGTCATGCTTGGATTCTGTTCTTCAGATCCGGCCATTGAATAAATTTTTGTGGAATCATCTATGGTTCCATCAATATCATCAACTCCAAATGCCAATGATAACTGAGCATAATCCCGCCCAAGCATTGGCCAGTAAGCTTTGATGTGATCAAAGTTATCCAAAAATATTCTGGCGATCGCATAATTTCTTAAATCTTCAATCAGACTTACTTCTTCCAAATGCGACATTTGGTTATTCTTATTTCTGAATTTAAGTGGAATAAAGGTTTGGAAACCGCCGGTTTGATCTTGCAAATTGCACAAACGCAACATATGATCCACGCGATGTTCATAAGTTTCTATGTGCCCGTAAAGAATTGTGGCATTTGATTTCATGCCCATTTCATGCCACAATTGATGAATGCTTAGCCACTCATCGGAAGAACATTTTCCACCCGCTATTTTTTCTCGAATTTCTTCATCAAAGATCTCCGCTCCGCCTCCTGGCAAAGAATCTACGCCCGCAGCTTTCACCATTTTTAAGCCTTCTGCATAACTCAGTTTTGCTTTTTTGAAAATATAATGATATTCTACCGGAGTCAGGGCTTTCAAATGAATTTCCGGTCGATGATTTTTAATGGCTCTGAAAAAATTGCAATAAAATTCAAGATCA
Source organism: Saprospiraceae bacterium (assembly GCA_016719615.1). Lineage (NCBI taxonomy): Bacteria > Pseudomonadati > Bacteroidota > Saprospiria > Saprospirales > Saprospiraceae > Saprospiraceae bacterium. The sequence continues at coordinate 759,328 of JADJYQ010000005.1, read as the reverse complement.
TATTTAGGCATGACTCCACCTACGATATGTACTTCGGTCACCGGCTTAGAATCATATGATTTAAACTGATCCATCATCTCTTCTAATGTATATTCCCAACCTTCTTCTCTTTTCTTAATCAATCGCGAATAAGAGCAAAAACTGCAGGTATAAAGACATATATTGGTAGGTTCTATATGAAAATTTCTATTAAAAAAGGTCTTGTTACCATGCTTTTGTTCGCGAATCGCGTTTGCCAATACTCCCAAATAGCTTAAATCTGCGTATTTATATAGATCCAAACATTCACCAGCTTCAATCCGCACTCCAGCCAAGACTTTATCGCGTATTTGCAAAAGGTTGGGATGTTTGGGAAGGGTTTTCATGAGAGAAAAATGAATTAAAAGAATTACAAAGTTACAACAACAATTCTCCCTCTTGGTTGCGCCAAGAACTATTATTGAGGATCCCCTATTTTTTCATAGTTTTGCAGGAGTGCTTTCTATACTTATTCCCGAGTTTAAAACAGATGTTCGAAGGCTGGTTACACAGCTATCGAGTCAAGCTGAAACCTTATGTGTTCCTTATGAAATTCTTGTGTTAGATGATGCTTCAGGTGAGCATTGGTTGGAACTTAATACTTCCATCCTGCAATTGAAGAACTGCTTCATTATTGCAAATGATACCAACTGTGGCCGAGCAGCTACCAGAAATAAATTGGCAAGGAAAGCTAAATATAATTACTTGATTTTTTTAGATGCCGATGTCCAAATCCAGAGTCCGGAATTCCTGAAAAATTATTTAAATCTATTCTCTGAAGAACGCGATCAGGTATTTTACGGATCATGTATTTATCCTCCTCAAAAACCCGTCGATGAAATTTATTTATTGCACTGGATGTACGGTACAAAAATTGAAAATCCAAATTTAAATATTCGCCAAAAAAATCCTTACCGCACATTCCATACCGTAAATTTTGCCGTTAAAAATTCAATAATACTCAAATTTCCATTCGACGAAAACATTCGGAATTATGGGCACGAAGATTATGTGTGGGCATGTTTATTAAAACAACATGGAATTGCCATCATACATATCGATAATCCGGTTGTACATGAAGGCATATATTCGACCCGCCAATTTCTCAGAAATACAGTATCAGCTGTAAGAAATTCAATAAAAATTCATAAATCAAACAAAGGACTGATCCAAACTAAACTTACAAAACTTGCAGATTATATTTACCTATTACGACTCCATCAGCTGTGTCTCTTCCTATACAAAAAACTGGAAAAAACAATGATCAGAAATTTAAGGGGACGAAATCCAAATCTTTGGTCCTTGCAAATTTTTAAATTAGGTATCTATTTGAGGTTTTGGTCCAAAAGCTAAACACTTATTTTTGTTAACCAAACCTATATAAATTCCTTCGCTCTTGTTAACTTGCATGGGATTCAGAAATCCCAAACAAAAACGCAAGAACAACATGAAGGCAGGATTAAACATATTGCACTTTATTGTAATATTTTTATGTTTCATAATCAGCTTTTTTATTCCGATTTTCGCACAAAATACCCTTATCGGTAATTTAAAAGATGCCAAAAGCGGAGAACCCTTGATTGGAGCAACGGTTATCTTAAAGGGCAGTTCGATTGGCACAACCACTGATTTTGACGGACAATTTTTGTTAAAATTTGAACTTTCCTATCCAATCTCTTTAGAATTTAGGTATAGTGGATATGCCACCAAAACGATCGACTTAAGCGAGCCCGGTAAAAGTCTGAACATTGAATTGGAAGAAGAATCCGTAATGATCGATGTTGTAGAAATCAGTGGACAAAGGATAAGCGACAAACAAAAAGCGTCTCCGCTCACCGTAGAGTCCATGGACCTCATCGCCATACGAGAAACGCCATCTGCAAGTTTTTATGACGGACTCGGATCCTTAAAAGATGTTGATCTTACAACAGCAAGCTTAGGATTTACCATCATTAATACCAGAGGATTCAACAGCACCAGTCCCGTTCGTTCACTACAAATCATTGATGGTGTCGACAATCAATCACCGGGACTCAATTTTTCATTGGGCAATTTCCTGGGCTCCTGCGAATTGGATGTCAATAAAGTTGACCTCATTGTAGGTGCCAGTTCCGCATTTTATGGACCGAATGCATTCAATGGTGTCATTAGCATGGAAACAAAAAACCCTTTTATCCATAAAGGATTGAGTTTTCAATTAAAAGCTGGCGAACGAAATTTATTGGATGCCTGTTTGCGTTGGGCTGATGCTTTTAAAAATAAAGACGGTCATGAGTACTTTGCTTACAAATTAAATTTATTTTATCTGACTGCTAATGATTGGGAAGCTGAAAATTACGATGCGGTGTACAATTCCATTTCAGCTGATTCGAATCCCGGTGGTTATGATGCGGTGAATATTTACGGTGATGAATACCAGGCTGAATTCGATTATAGAAATGCAATTATCACTTATCCTGGTCTAGGTATATTTCATCGCAGAGGTTATCGCGAAAAAGATTTGGTCGATTACCACTCACAAAACTTTAAAGGAAATGCTGCTTTCCATTTTCGATTAAAGCCAGCATTGTCATATGCATCACCTGAACTTATATTTTCAACAAGTTTAGGCGGTGGCTCTACTGTTTACCAGGGTGATAATAGGTATAGTTTAAAAAATATTACTTTCTTCCAACATCGCCTTGAATTGCTTAAAAGGGAAAAGTATTTTCTACGTTTTTATGCAACGCATGAAAATTCAGGGGATTCCTACGATCCCTATTTTACTGCATTGAAACTCCAGCAATCTGCCAGCGACAATTTTAACTGGGTCACCGCATATAGCAATTACTGGACTTTAAACGTGGTTCCAAAAATTAATTCAAAGGAAGGTTACCCAAAAATTTTAGATTTTCTAGGAAGGCCGAATGAATATAAAGCTGCCGTCAATTCATTTTTATTTGGCTTGCAGGATTCTCTAAGCTTGTGGCATAGTCTCGCTCAGATATTCGCCAATACCGGTAACAATCAATTGCGTACCAATTCCTTTTTCGAACCAGGATCAGCTGAATTTCAAAGTGAGTTTGATGATATTACTTCCCGGATTTCTTTTTCTGAAGGTGGTACAAAATTTTACGACAGATCTGCTTTAGTGCACGGCCATGGTGAATACATCTTTTCGGACCTTGTACAAGCCTCAGATATCAACGATCTGGATATTGTTGTAGGTGCAAGCGCAAGAATTTATTATCCTGATTCAAAGGGTTCCATTTTGCTGGATACAGGAAATACAAACATCAATACTTACGAATATGGCCTTTATGCCGGTGGCAATTTTTCCTTTTTAAACAACGAAATGCGCATTAATCTGACAGGCAGAGTTGATAAACACGAAAATTTTGAATACCTTTTTTCTCCCGCTGCATCCATAGTTTACCAGCCTTCAAAAAATAACTATTTAAGAGTTTCCTTTTCATCTGCGATTCGCAATCCTACCTTGTCAGATCAATACTTGCATTATAATGTAGGGAGAGCCATTTTATTGGGTAATATTAATGGGATCAATGATCTCATAACCGTGAATTCTTTTGTGGATTTTTTAAACAGCGGGATTCGTGATACGCTCGAATATTTTAATGTACCTGCGATACGTCCGGAAAAAGTAAAAACAATCGAAATTGGCTATCGCACGACCTTGTTAAATTGTATTTATGCAGATTTGGGATATTATTATAGCAAATATGAAGACTTCATCGGTTATCAAATTGGCATTAATGCCTTTATACCACAGGGAAGCGCATTACCAACAAGTGTTCAAGCCTATCGCGTAAGTGCAAATGCTAAAGACAAAGTAACGACTCAGGGTTTTTCGATTGGATTAAATTATTTCTTTAACCAACTCTATCAACTCAAAGGAAATTACAGCTGGAATATTCTTAATACGCAAACTGACGATCCGATCATTCCTGCATTTAATACGCCGGAGCATAAATATAATTTAGGCATTAGTGGCAGAGATTTACAAATCCTGGGAATGAATAATTTCGGATTTAATATCAATTACAAATGGATCAAAGGATTCATTTTTGAGGGTTCCCCACAGTTTACTGGATACATTCCAACATATAGTCTAACGGATGCTCAAATAAACTGGAATTGGAAATCTCAAAACACGACTTTTAAATTAGGCGCCTCCAATGTTTTTAATCAAAAAAGTTATCAAACTTATGGTGGTCCATTAATCGGACGATTGGCATATATCAGCATACTTTATGAATTTAAAAAAAATTAATTAAACAAAAAAAATTCGAACTATGAAAAAACTTTACACTTTATTATTTCTTTTATCCATAACCGTCCAGTTTTCATGGGCTCAAAGACGGTATTTAGATCCGATGTTTCCGGTGCTCCGAACAGCTGACGTGGTCTTTGGAAAAAACATTGGTGTAATTACCGGTGCACCCGCAGCAGAAGACTTGAAAGCAGATATTTACACACCTGCCGGAGACGCTAAAACTGATCGTCCATTGGTGTTAATTGCACACACAGGAAGTTTTCTTCCACCACTTTACAATGGTCAAATTACTGGTGCCAGAACTGATTCTGCAGTAGTAGCTACGGCTGCATATTTGGCATCCAGAGGCTTTGTTGTAGCAGCTTATACCTACAGACTTGGTTGGCTGCCCACTTCTCCAGATCAAAATGCAAGAACTGGATCCCTGTTGCAAGCCGCTTACAGAGGTATTCAGGATACCAGAAGCTGTATCCGTTATTTTAAAAATCAGTTGCAGAAGACAGTAACCCTTATGGTATCGATCCATCAAAAATATGCGTATGGGGGAATTGGAACTGGTGGTTATCTGGCATTAGGTACAGGGAGTTTGAATGATTTTGGAGAAGTTACTTTGCCTAAATTTATCAATACACAGACTTTGTTGCCATTTATTGATAGCACTTTATTAGGCAATATGTATGCAACTACACAAACGCCACTTTGTTTGCCAAATCATCCAGCTTACAGTTCAAATTTTCAAATCAGTGTTAATCTGGGTGGAGCTTTAGGTGATTCATCATGGCTTGATGGAGAAGATATCGAACCTGCCTATACGGGAGTACATTGCACCAACGATTTTTTTGCGCCCTATTATGAAGGTCCGGTCATTGTTCCTACCACTAACCAATTTGTGATCTATGCCACAGGAACGAGAAAGTGTATTGAAGTTGCTAATAACTTAGGCAGCAATGAAATACTTAAAAACGTGGACCCGGTTTTAGATGTCTTAAAAAGTGGAATTGATGCTCAAAAAGCAACGCAAACCATTTTGCCTTTGACGCAACAAAATATTCTTTTAGGTACGGATAATTTTTACGGACTTGATATTCCACTCATTTATAATGGAAAAGTGACTCCTCAAGGCTCTCCATGGGAATGGTGGGATCTCAATACCTTAAAAGTCATCGTGCAAATTGTAAACGCCCAACGCGGTACCAATTTCAACGCAGATACACTACACCTCAATGGCTTGGCCACAAATCCTGACATGAGTGCTGATAAAGGAAAAGCTTATCTGGACACCGTGTTTAGATTGGCCCTTCCAAGAATGTGCATTGCTTTAGATCTCGGTTGCCAGGCAGTTGGCTTGAAAGAAGTTGAAGCATCAGAAATAGGCTTATCCATTTCACCCGTTCCAGCCATACATGAAGTGCGTTTTGAAACCAAGGCTGAACATCCGATTCGTTCCGTTTACATCCATGATGTACATGGCAGACTTATCAAAGCCCATTCAGATATTAACTCCGCTAGCTTTGTAATGCCGCGAAATCAATTGCAGGCAGGTTTTTATATTGCTCAAGTACGCACGAAAGACAATATTGTAACAAAGCAAATTATCATTCAAGATTAATAAATTCGCATTAACGTTTTCAAAGGCCATCCATTCGATGGCCTTTTTTTTTATAATTATAAAGTGGCTGAAGAGTTCCAAAATAAATTCATGAATCTTTAGCTAAGTTTGAATAATACAACACAAAATAATGATCCCGGAATTGTCAATAGGAATCGTCGTGACAGTGAAAGGTGGAAAAAAGACAGGCCTCTTCGCAAAAATTTTGCGCTGAAGTAAAGCAGTAATTTCATGGGGCACAGATTTCGAGAAGGGGTATGTATTTGAAGCAGTTTTGGCTCGTAATAGAATTTTAATGACAACTCAGGGATTATTGCTTTAAGCTTATCATATCAGTATATGCGCTCAGATAAGATTTGATTTTATCTGATTTTAGAATTGCATACTCAGTTATCAGCCAACCGGCTATTCCGCAAAAAATTCCAGCCAGAATATCAATGACGTAATGATGTTGGGTATATACAGCCGCCCACCAAATTCCCACTGTAAAGAAGCCAAGAATGGCACTCCATACAAAATAGCGATTCCGGATGCTGTAAATAAACGCGACCAAAGGATAAGCAGCATGCAAAGAGGGAAATGCAGCAAACACATTTGAACTCTTTTCATACATGCCTTTGTAAAGGTTGATATCGAGAAGCGCATCTATTCTTAACAATCCAGCTGCATTTCCAGGTGTCTGAGGAATAAATTCAAATCCATGTAATTGAATATACCAAGGTGGTGCTGCCGGGTAAGTATAATATAGAATAAATCCCAAAATATTACTGACTAAAAAACAAATTGAAAAGCGAAGTAGTTGGTTGGGATTCTTTAGAAATAAATAAAATCCAAATGCAAGAGGAATTGGCACCCAATTAATATAAAAAAGACCTGCAAATAAATCACAAGTTGCGCATAAATGTTTTAGAAAAAATTCATTTGGCGTAAGGATTTCTCCGGCTTCATAAATCCCAAAAATTCCTTTTTCCAAATCGTATAAATCCCGAATGTTTACTTCGTGAAACAAGTAATTCGGAAATGCTTTCATTCCGTCCCATATAATCCAATAGATCAGAAAAATAAGGAATGCAAAGACAAATTTTTTACCGTATGGGTGAATGGTATAGGCTGTAACGCAGAAAACAGAAAGAAATATATGCTCGCCCTTAATTCCAATTAAACTGTTGAATACCCATAAATACATCAATGCCAAAGCGACCAAGATATATTTGTCTTTCGTCATCATTCTCTCCGCTATTAATTATTAATCTTCAAATTCATCTTTTAATATGCAAAAATAAATCCTTTCAATATAAAATACATCTATGAATTTAAGACTCTTTTGCAATGCATGAGCCTGGTGTAGGCCGTATAATTCGCCAAGATAGCCAAAAGTGTAATGGGCAAAGTAAAAAATGAGATCGTCTCAAAAATATGAAATGGAACACCCTCAATATGCCAATAAAAATCTCCGATAAAATAAAAAACCAAGCCGCATATAATCCCGGAGATACCTAGTGTGATGATTCTTTCCGGCCTTTGCATGAGTCCATCACTACAACTTATTCCGAGGCCTTCGGCTCTAGCCCTTATATAACTTACCATCATAGAGCCAATCATGGCTACAAATGCAAATAATGAACTTAAAAAATAATGATAAGAAACCAAATAATAACAGATTCCCAAAAACATGACCAACTCACTGTACCTGTCTAATACGGAATCATAAAGCGCTCCAAACTTGGTTGATGATTGAGTTTGGCGCGCCAATTGACCATCCAGCATATCAAATAAGCCCGCGATCAATATAAGTAATCCGCCCCAACCTACAAATGACAAATCCATGCGTTCTCCTTGTTCTGCTCCAAATACGAACCAAACTGCCACTAATAAATTTAACATAAATCCTATAGTCGTAATATGATTCGGTTTTAATCCAAATAGCATAGCCAACTTGACAGCAGGTGCTAAAATGGATTGCATATATAGTTTGATTCTATCTCGAAATTGCATGTTTTTTGAAGTCATTTCGGAAGTTGATCCCATAGACAAATTTAAAACTCAAATTTAACTCTTGCCCGAATACCTGATTTAGAAACATTCGGATTATCCAAATAATTTAAACGTCTCACATAATCCACTCGTACGATTTTGAAAATATTATAGATGCCTACACTAGCCTCCACATAAGGCTTTTCTTCAAGTGTGTAGGTAGATGCTATCCCATCTGCAGTGGCGGGGAATTTATACAAACTGGCATTTAATGCAGGATCGTTTTCGTCCCTTACTCCACCATAAAGCAATTTTACTGAAAATACTTCCCTCCATTTTAACTTTTTAAACAAAGGGATTTTATTAAACAGGGCACCTGCCAAATAATGATTGTAATTGACAGAATAATACTGATCACTGACGAATTCCAAAAAATTCATCAAATTATAGGAATTCAACTGGTATGAATATGTTTGATTGGCACGATGTACATATAATAATGGAAATGGAACCTGACCAAATACTTTACCTCCTTCCAATGTTAAATCGGCAAATCCAAATTGTGGAAAATAAATTCTCTTATAAAGACTTGCAGAAATATTGTGATAAGCATATTCTCCACCTAAAACATCTTTCAAACCAAGGCCGTAACGCAAGGTAAAGATTGGATGTTTATTAGGCAATGGTACTCTATATAATTTCCCTTGAAAAAATTGTTCATTTGGAGCCCAGCGAAAGGTAAGACCGAGTTCCAAAGTGCGCAAGGATTGAATGCTATTAAGGGTGTCGCTGTAATCGATTTTGTTGTAATGCAATGTACCTGCCGGGTGTTGCGTCCAATGCTTAAATTCAAATTTTAGAGACGTGTGATTTTTAAATTCATTTAAAAACTGGAGTTTGTAAATATCATTGTAAAGCCATTTCTCATTATCTCCTCTCTTAAAAGATAAAAGAAAATTATCTTCCTGCACAAACTGCAATTCCTGACCAGGTATCTTGGTATCTTTTTGCAAACTCACTGTGAGCTCTTTAATCGGAAATACGCTGATTCTGTCTTTCGCAAATGAATAAGTACCTTCTAAATAATATTTAAATTTTTGATCTTTAAAGCCGTAAGCAATATAAGATTCAAACAAATATTTGGTACTGAATACAGGTGTCGTTCTGCCTCCAACACGCAAGCGAAATCCTTCCACCGGATTAAAACTATAGAAGGTATTCACTGGCCCGATTTCAACAGGCCCTGCTACTTTATACCCTGCCAGTAATATAGTCGCTATGTCCATTATTCTTCTGAAGCTTGGCAATTTTTGAAGACTATCCATAGTTGCATATACCCCTGCTTCTGATTTAGTCAAGGTATCATGCCGCGCTTCGACCCAAAAGGAATCTTGTTGACCCGCCAATTTCTTCGCTTCGATTTGAGTCGGTCCTTCATAATCTGAATCCGGTCTGGCCTGATTAAATTTAAAATTTTTATATGAAATGTTCTTCTGACCAAAAATACCCATTTTGGCATTTGTAATTCCAAAATCGGCCATGATCTCATCTTTATCGAGAATATAGCCCAATGAATCTGCTTTCACAAATCGCTGTCGGATGGAGAGTTCTTTTACCCAGTTTAAATTGATTTCTTTATTAACTGCCATCCTGACCTCCTTCACCGCATAACTTCCATTCTTCGTAATAAATAAATCACCCTGAAATAAATAATCAGTTCTGTTCTTTGGATAAAATGACAACTGAAAACAGGAATCCTCATCAATAAATACGGTATCTCTGATATAAAATCTATAAAAAGTTGGAGACAGGTTTGCGATAGGACTTAAAAACAAATTACCAAAAAGTTGAATGTTGCTTTCATAAATATCTATATCCTGATATAAGTATTGAAAATATTCAGCCAGAGATTTGTCGTCAATAAATTGACTAAAGTTCACAAATCTTTCACCTTTTAAAATCTCTTTAGTGGCTTTGGGTTCCTTTCTATAATAGACATCCCAAATATTTTCTTTCAAATAAACGGGCAACAATGGTTTGCCATTCATTTTAGAAGAATCTAAATTATCAAATACAAATTGAAAATTTTTAAAGATCTTTTTATTTTTAAACTTCTCAGAAACATTACTCAATGCAAATTCAAGCTTCTGATATTTTTCATACTCATATTGCTCGAAATTTGATTTTCTGTTAATTTTTTTATTGGCAATAACTTTTTCGATCAATTCAATCGCAGGGTTATTCTTCTTCGAATATTTTTGTTTTGCTGATTTGACAAGCACTTCGTTCAGTACGCTATTGTTAGGCTTTAGTTGAAAATTAATAACTTGTGTCTCACCATATTTTACAGCAATCACTTTGGTTTCATAACCTACATATCTGGCTTCGAGATTTAAATACTTTTTGGAGGTTTCTAAGGTATACAATCCATCAAAATCAGTATTCGTACCGGTGCTTGTGTTCGAAAAAAGCACATTTGCAAATGCCAGTGGCTCTTTTGTATTTGCATCTGTTACAATGCCTTTAATCACGGTTCGTTGAGCCTCTACAATACCAAAAATCAGTATTAAACTCAAAAACAAACCTGTTAATCTCAAAAGTATTGTGTTCATAGAAACTTCCTAATAGGCTTACTAACTATTGTATGTCACTTGGTTATACTTATTAATTTAAAGGACCTTGAAATGGTAAACCTGGCCATACAAAAACTTCACAAACAACAATTCTTTAGAATGAAAGTTGATTTCACATGCGAAAAAACTCAAGTCCGAGACCCATTTAGCAGTGAATATAAAGTTGAACTAAAATGTTTGAATAAACGCCGGCAAGGATGTCATCAGCCATTACGCCCCAAGCTCCAGGCAATTTTTCCACTTTTCGAATGCCTAATGGTTTATAAATGTCGAAAAAACGAAATAAAACGAACCCAGCCAGGTATAATGACCATGATACCGGAATAAACACCAGCGATACCATAATTCCCGCTACTTCGTCTATGACGACTTTTTGTGGGTCCTTGCCCCAAACTGCTAACAGTTTAGAAGAACTCCAAGTTCCTAACAAAATAATGAACAAACTTAAAACAGGCAGCAAATATTCTGCAACGCCTTTATTGGAAAACAAAAAGAATAAAATGAATGCAGCAACGCCTGCAGCTACTGTCCCTGCTCCTTTTCCGAAATAACCTAGCCCGAAAAAACTGGCAATGACTTTATGAAAAAGCATTTACAATGATTCCATTAAATCCTCATAATAATCAAGGCCTAAATGCGTGATGAGGTCCTCTCCCATCAGGTACCTAAGCGTATTTTGTAGCTTAATCAATTGTTTAAAAATATCGTGTTCATGTTTCAATCCTTCCTTGACCTGTGGCGATTTATAATAAAATGACAACCACTCCTGAATGCCCTTCATCTTGGCCCTTTGTGCTAAATCCATAAAAAGTGCTAAGTCTAAAACGATAGGCGCAGCTAATATGGAATCCCGGCACAAGAAATTGATCTTTATTTGCATCGGGTAACCCATCCATCCGAAAATATCAATATTGTCCCAACTTTCTTTATTATCGCCTCTTGGCGGATAGTAGTTGATCCGCACTTTATGATACATTTCTCCATATAAATTTGGGTTTGATTGAGGGTCAAATATTTCTTCAAGCACGCTCAATTTGGAGACTTCTTTAGTCTTAAAATTTTCAGGATCATCGAGTACTTTGCCATCTCTGTTGCCCAGGATATTTGTTGAAAACCAACCGGAAACCCCTAATGCTCTTGAATACAATCCGGGTGCCACGATGGTCTTCATAAGGGTTTGGCCAGTCTTAAAGTCTTTACCTGAAATTGGAGTTTGATTTAAATGGGCCAATTCAACCAAGGCCGGTATATCACAGCTGAGGTTAGGTGCCCCATTTGCAAAAGGAACTGATAATTTTAATGCCGCATAAGCATAAATCATGCTGGGGGCAATACATGGATCATTGTCTTTCAAACCTTGCTCAAAAGCTTTCAAGCTTAAATGCACGTCTGAAGTTTCAACGTATTTTTCAGTGGAAGCACACCAAACAATGACTGCTCTTGAACAATCATTCTCTTTCATAAAATTTTTGATATCCTCCATGAGCATTTGAGCCAATTCAAATTTCGTATCTGCCTTTTTGACATTTGGGCCATCAATATTTTTGACATAGGTATTGTCAAAAACTGCCGGCATGGGTTTAATTCTTTCGAGTTGCTGCTTTAAAGGTTCTAAATGCTTGATTTCCAAAACTTCTGCAGTGACTGCAGCTTCATACATATTATCTTCAAAAATATCCCAACCTCCAAAAACGATGTCTTCCAACTTCGCTAAAGGCACAAAATCCTTAATCATTGGATTTCTGCTTTCCGTTCGTTTGCCTAAACGAATGGTACTCATTTGGGTCAGCGAACCTATTGGCAAGGCAATATTCTTCTTTACTGCTTCAACACCGGCAATAAAAGTTGTTGCTACTGCCCCCATCCCAGGAGTTAAAATTGCCAATTTCCCCTCTGCAGCAGCAGGTTTTTGGATCGAATTCTGATTTTGTTGCATTTAATATTTAGTTTTTTATGAAAGCCACCCCTCTCTTTGGTACCAATTTATCGTTTCTTCCAGGCCCCTTCGAAGATTGTATTGCGCCGCAAATTTAAAATCTCTTGTTAATTCTGAGGTATCACATGCCCAACTTGGTGCAAGTATCTCATGAAGTTTGTCTTTATTGAGTAAAGCTGGTTTACTTTTAAAGATATGGATAAACTCGCTGACACCGGCAATAAGACTACCTGCAATCACCGGCAGATTCAATCGGATTGGTTTAACGCTCAATAGTTGAGCGATTTCTTTGCCAAAGGCAGTTTTATCATAAATGTTCCCATCTGATACGACATACTTACAACGACTGACTTCAGCTTCTAAAGCACTCATTACGAGTTCACTCAAATCTTTGACATAGATAAAACTCAATGTCTGGGGAGCATTACCTATGTATAATTCTATTCCCGCTTTAAGCATTTTTATCATTTGTAAAAAATCTTTCTCCCTGGGGCCATATACCCCGGTTGGCCTAAATACAATAAAATTGAGATCAGGCAATTCTTCAAGATGTTTTTCAGCCAATAGCTTACTTTTCCCATAGTAGCTGCATGGTTGTTCCTGCCTTTCATTAGATAGGATATCCCCGGCAAACTTACCCGGGCCTAATGCAGCTAAACTACTTATGTATACAAATTTTTGGATAGGTCTTTCTGATTCAACCGCTGCCTCAGCTATTATTTTTGTGGCGTGCGCATTCACTGAAAAATAATCTTCAATCTTTTTTGTCTTTGTGATGCCGGCATTATGTAATATATAGTCCACTTGATTTTCGTGTAACAGCTTTTTGAATGCTGGTTTATCAAATAAACTCAAACTATGATATTTTACATTAAATTCTTTCAAATAAGACAAATCACTGTTTGGACGAACCGTCACATGGACCTCAAAGCCTTTTTCCAAAGCTTTTGACACAAAATGGGAACCCACAAAACCGGTAGCGCCTGTAATTAAAATATTTTTCATAAAGCCCTAAAAGTACAAACAGTACGATTCATAAGTACCATCCATTTCGGCAAATACACAAACCGCCTAAAAAAATGAAAGCTCTTGGATTTGATATCATTGGGAAGACTTAATTTGCAGAATCAAACACAGATTTCTAAACCATGGAATACCGTAAACTTGGAAAATCAGGTCTTCAAATAAGCGCTCTTTCATTTGGTTCGTGGGTCACCTTTGACAGACAGGTAAATGAACTGCTTGCCACTGAATTAATGGCTTATGCTTACGAACAGGGCATCAATTTTTTCGATAATGCTGAAGTGTATGCCAACGGTCATTCTGAAATTATCATGGGTCGGGTTTTAAAAAATTTAAAATGGGATCGCAGCAGTTACCTCATTTCCAGTAAAGCGTACTTCGGACGGGGTGATAAACGTCCGAATATGACCGGATTGAGTCGCAAACATCTTTTCGAAGCCTGCCATGAAGCACTTAGCCGCTTACAACTTGACTATATCGACCTTTTCTTTGCACACAGGCCAGATAAAAAAACGCCTATGGAAGAAGTAGTTTGGACCATGCATCAACTCATCCTCCAGGGCAAAATTTTATATTGGGGAACATCCGAATGGTCTGCTCAGGAAATTATGGAAGCACATATGGTAGCAAGGGAAAATCACCTCATTGCACCTATTGTTGAGCAAGCTCAATACAATATGCTCAATCGGGTAAAGATTGAAGTCGAATTTAATCAGATTTATAATACGGTTGGACTTGGTACGACCATTTGGTCTCCTCTGGCTTCAGGCTTACTTACTGGAAAATATACGGAAAATTCAATTCCTGAAGATTCCAGATTACATTTAGCAGAATACGCCTGGTTAAAAGAGAAAACCCTGACTTCTGAAAATCTTGAAATCATTCGACAGCTCAATGATTTCATCTTAGACAGTGGTATAACTTTGTCTCAATTATCCATCGCATGGTGCTTATTGAATCAACGAGTCAGTTCCGTAATTCTGGGTGCAACAAAATTGAGCCAACTGAAAGAAAATCTCAAATCCTTAGATTTGATTTCTTTTTTCAACGAAGCAAATATTGAAAAATTGGAATCCATTTTGAAGAACAAACCAAAAGCTCCTGTTTATTAAACTTTATCTTCTAATTTTGTAAAAACATTAAAATGCGCATTCAATTTTATACATGGGTTTTCATTGTATTGGCTGCAGCCTCGTCTTCTGCACAATGTGATTATTCAAGAGACCAATTTGGTTTTACTGTTGAAAAAGGAATCTTTTATGGTGTATTGCCCGATTATAGAGGCATCATGGATTCACTTTTTCTCGATTTATATATTCCGGTTGGTTCTTCTGAAATCACGAAACCATTAATAATATGGGCGTTTGGCGGCGGTTTCTTTCAGGGAAAACGGGAAGATTTCGGAACTATCTGCGAAGAAATGGCCAAACGGGGTATCCTTTCAGCAACGATTGACTATAGACTGGGCTTTGATGGACCTGGCTTAGGACTGAACCCGCCTTTTTCATTCGATGCAGCCGAAGTTTTAAGAGCCGGCTATCGAGGTGCTACTGATATGAAAGGTGCTATCCGATTTCTCAAAGCTAAACACGCAGACTATGCAATTGATTTAGATCGCATTTGGCTTGGTGGTGCCAGTGCCGGTTCCATCGTTGCTTTGAATGCAGCATTCTTAAATAAAGAATCCGAAAAACCAAAAGAGGCAGGCTCCATAGGTCCGGTCGGAGCCAAAGCAAGACCTGATTTAGGGCCCATTGAAGGCAGTTTGAACTTGAATGGATATGATGCGCAAGTGCAAGGGGTATTTAATATTTTTGGGGCTTTACTGGACACCAATGCAATAGATGCAACAGACCGAATTGCAGTTTTCTCATATCATCAAACGGGAGATCCGATTGTACCCTGCCTCGCCAATACACCCTATTACCCAATCTCGCTGATCGCACAAAACTACCCTATTGTTTATGGCAGTTGTGTTATTACAGACAGGTTGGATCATTTATCAATCCCAGCCACACATTATGAAACCTGGATTTATCCGGGCACCGAACATGCCGTACATAATCAAAATGCGGTTTTGGATTATATGATTGAGCAGGCTAAACCTTTTTTGTGCAAAAATATAACCGCCAACAAACATGCCGTTAAAGACGAAGTATTTCTCATTCCAAATCCAGCCCATGATTTTATTCAGTTGCAAAATTTAAACGGACAAACACATTTTCAAATAATGGATATTTCTGGAAAAAATTTTGATAAAGGAATCCTTAATCAAAATGCTTCCATTTCTATTCATAATTACCCTCCCGGGTTGTATATCATTGCATTAAAGCAAAATTCATTTTCTAAAATTATAAAATGGATCAAATCATAATTTACAGCTGTATTTTTTATGAAGTATGACATATGCATCATCGGTGCCGGAATCCTTGGTGCATCCACTGCCTATCAATTAATCAAAAAAAAATCAGATTTAAAAATCCTGTTGCTGGAGAAAGAAAATTCAGCATCGTTTCATCAAACAGGCCATAACTCCGGAGTCATCCACTCTGGCATTTATTATAAGCCGGGATCATATAAGGCCCGAAATTGCATCCAAGGTTATCAACTATTGATTGACTTTTGTCTGCAGCATAACATCCCATTTAAAAATATTGGTAAACTAATCGTAGCAAACCACGATTGGGAAATCCCGCAAATGGAATCAATTTATCAGAATGGAGTTAAGAATGGCCTACAAGGTTTGCAAATATTAAATAGTGAGCAAATCAAAGAATTGGAGCCCAACGTTACTGCATTAAAAGCGATACATGTTCCACAAGCTGCAATTATCAATTATAAAACGGTTGTTGAAAAATTATTACTTATTTCGCAACAAAATTTCTTAGATATCCAATATAATAAGACTGTAACCGAGATCAATAATAATATTTCAGATATCAGGATTCACTGTAATGATGGAAGTGAGTATGAAACTTCATTTCTCATCAATTGTTCAGGCTTACAAACAGACCGGATTACTAAACTAGCGGGGATTAAAATACCTTACAAAATTATCCCCTTTAAAGGCAATTATTATAAACTTATCGAATCCAAAAAAGACATTGTACAAAAACTAATTTATCCTGTTCCGGATTCAAGATTTCCTTTTTTGGGAATTCATTATACCCGCTTGATGAATGGAGATCAAACATTGGGACCAAATGCTATATTGGCATTCAATCGGGAAGGATATACTCCGAATTCGTATAATTTTAATGACATTCAAGATATCCTGAACTTTCCGGGATTTTGGAAACTCATCTTCAAGTTTTGGAAAACCGGCCTCAATGAATACAGAAGAAATTATTCTAAGGAATATTTTGCCAAAAAAGCTTCCGAAATGACAAAAGGCATTGTGCCCTCCGATTTACTTTATGCAGGGTCCGGAATCAGAGCCCAGTTGGTTGACCGGAACGGAGCTTTGGTTGAAGATTTTGTAAATATCCGCACAAAAAACATGATCCATATTTGCAATGCTCCTTCTCCTGCTGCTACAGCCGGCCTTGCCATAGGCCAACAAATTTGCGATAGCTACTTTGCTGATTCATAATCTTTAAATTTCAAATAAATACCCATATAATTTAGTTCCTGAATTAAGATTAAAGTCTCATGTAAAGCTTAATTCCTCTTAGGTAGCTTATCTTTGTCGTCCGAATAAAAACATGAAAGAAGATTTAAGTTTTAAGGTTAATGTTGACAAAGAATCCTTTGTTTTCCCATCCGATCAAATGGATCAGAGCCAAATTCATCAACTTGATCATCAACATTTTCAATTGCGCGTTGCCCATTCACATTATAACGCGAAATTAGTATCCTTACAGATAGATAAGGGGATTGTTTGTCTACAAGTAGGAAGAAAAAAGAAAGTCATTCAAATAGAAGAACCATTATCTCGCCTCATACACCAATTGGGTTTTAATAAAAGCAAATCCTTATATGATGATGCACTTCTTGCTCCAATGCCCGGGCTAGTGCTGGATATTCGAGTGCATCCCGGTCAATCCATAAACAAAGGAGATCACCTGATTACATTAGAAGCTATGAAAATGGAAAATATTCTGAGATCACAGCATTCCGGAATAGTCAAGGAAATTAAAATTAAAGTTTCCGAAAAGGTTGAAAAAAATCAAACACTGATCTTATTTGAATTACCGGAAAATGGCATCTAATTTTCATTCTTGGCCCTACCAATCTAAACAAAGCTGGATTGACCAAGTTCTAAAGGATAACCCCCGCACGAATAAAAGCGATTATACTTTTCAGCTTGAAGAAGCTATCATTTCTGATCCATTTCCATTTTTCACAGATCTTTCACCGGATACGAACTTGAATATCAACTCAATTGTTCCTTCAAATTGGAAATGTGGAACATTAATATTTTTGGATGATCTGAATCAATCTGCAATAGAATTACAAAATGCATTGTCAAATGGTATAGAATACATCCCTATTACTATTCTTCACAATTACAATACTCTTCAACTTGAAAAAATATTCGACAATATTCATTTAGATTTCATCCAAATTACCTGGTTATTTCCTGATTATTATGAGAATTATAAAAAAACCTTCGATTTTATTCTAAAAATTCAAACAGCAAACATCGCCTATTGTGTAATACCCGAAATAGTATTACATCGAATGGATTTGATACTTTACAATTTTCAATTCATAATTTATCAGTTAAGTCAATATCGGATTGCCTGTTAATTGCTTTAAATAATATTTCTGAAAATAATTCCCAATTAAAAAATCTACTTTTTAAAGTCTACCTTAATCGCGATTTTTTAAAGAACATTTATTCCTTGCGTGCTTTGCGAATTGTTTTTCAAAACATCAAATTGCTTTTTGATTTAAAAATTGATTTTAAAATTGAAGCAAGAATACCAATGGAATATTTAAGTACTGATCAACACAACAATTTGATCCAACTAAGTACTTTGTCATGTTCTGCTGTATTATCAGGAATGGATTATCTGGTATGTGAGCTTCCAAATATTCCATTGGAGCCCAATGCACTAAAATGGAAAACTGCCTGCTTTCATCTTCAGCAAATACTCAAACAGGAAGCAAAATTAAATGGATTGAAAGATCCATTAGCAGGTTCATACTTCATTGATAGTATGACATTAAAATATGCCCATGAATTATGGAGTTCACTCCAGAAAAAAATAAAAGAATGATTCGCAAATTACTGATTGCAAACAGAGGTGAAATTGCCGTACGCATTATTCGCACTGCAAAAAAAATGGGTATCAAAACAGTAGCTGTTTATAGTGCGGCTGATATAAATGCATTGCATACGCAGTTGGCCGACGAAGCATACTACATCGGGGAATCTGCTTCCAGAGATTCATATTTGAAAATGGACAGAATCGTAGAAGTGGCTCATAAAAGTGGTGCTGATGCCATACATCCAGGTTATGGTTTCTTAAGTGAGAATCCGGAGTTTGCTAAAAAACTGGAAGTAGAAGGAATTTGTTTTGTTGGCCCAACTTCTCAATCTATGCTTCAAATGGGTTCTAAAATAAAGGCCAAACAACTTGCTAGAAAACTAAATGTCCCATTGGTTCCGGGCACTGACGAACCCATAAATGATCTTGACTTGGCAAAAACGATCGCCAACAAAACCGGTTATCCTCTTTTAATTAAGGCCTCAGCAGGCGGTGGTGGAAAAGGCATGCGATTGGTGTCGAATGAATCAGAATTGGAAACACAATTAAAATCTGCTTCCAATGAAGCACTTACATCCTTTGGTGATGGTGCTGTCTTTATTGAAAAACAAATCCTCAGTCCAAGGCATATCGAAATTCAAATCCTCACCGATAAATATGGCAATGGCGTTTACCTTTTTGAACGCGAATGCAGTATCCAAAGAAGACATCAAAAAATCATCGAAGAAGCTCCTTCCTGTTGTCTTGATAATTTGGTTCGGGAAAGAATGGGCAGCGATGCTCTGAAATTAGCATTAGCCTGTGGTTATGTAGGTGCAGGAACTATAGAATTTCTCGTTGATGAAAATCTTCATTATTATTTTCTCGAAATGAACACGCGTTTACAAGTTGAACATCCCGTAACAGAATATATCACAGGCCTCGATTTGGTGCAACTACAAATTGAAATTGCCGAAGGAAAAGCCATTCCATTTAAACAAAGTGATCTTAAAATCAACGGACATAGCATAGAACTTAGAATCTGTGCCGAAGATCCATCAAATTCTTTTCTGCCCAGCACAGGCAAACTCGAAGTTTATAAAATTCCTGAAGCTTATGGAATACGTGTAGACAATGGCTATGCTGAAGGAATGGAAATTCCCATACAATATGATCCCCTCATCGCAAAACTCATCGTACATGGGAAGGATAGGAAAGATGCTATTCACAAACTCAAAGCTGCGATTCTTGAATATTATATTGAAGGAATTGAGACAACTCTCGATTACGGTTCATATGTCCTAAATCATCCGGATTTCGTTTCTGGAAATTTTGACACAAGTTTTGTATCAATTTATATGGATGACTTTTTAAACTCTCTAAATGAAGAAACGCACAACGAAGCTTTTGCATTGATGGGTTTGAAAATTTATTTAGCTGAATTGAATAAAATTAAGACGCCATTAAGCCAATCAAAAAACTGGTATACACAACGCAAAGAATTATAAGCGACTTACATGCTGGATTTAAAAAAAATAAAAAATCATATACTCATAACTGACTTTGGAGAAGGCGATGCTCCGACAGAACTGTATGTAAGCTCAGAATTGATTCCGGTAAAATCCCATGTTTTAAAAGAAGATGTAAACCCAGATCTCAAATATTATGTTTCTGGATTAGTTCCCTTTTTAAGAGGGCCCTATGCGAGTATGTATGTGAACCAACCGTGGACGATCAGACAATACGCCGGTTTTTCAAACGCTAAAGAAAGTAATGCCTTCTATAAAAAAAACCTGGAAGCCGGTCAAAAAGGATTGTCCGTTGCATTTGATCTGGCAACACACAGAGGTTATGATTCAGATCATCCCAGAGTCACAGGAGATGTTGGCAAAGCCGGGGTTGCTATTGACAGCATTGAAGATATGAAAAGTTTATTCGAGGGAATACCCCTGGGACAAATATCAGTATCTATGACTATGAATGGCGCAGTTATTCCCATCATGGCATTTTATATTGCAACAGCCGAAGAGCAAGGCGTCGACATAAGTCAGCTTTCCGGAACCATCCAAAACGATATATTAAAGGAATTCATGGTCCGCAATACTTACATATACCCACCTGAAGCTTCTATGCGGATTGTGGGTGATATTTTCAGTTATTGTGCTCATCGAATGCCAAAATTCAATTGTATTAGCGTTAGTGGCTATCATATGCAGGAAGCAGGTGCCAGTGCAGATATTGAATTGGCTTATACCCTTGCTGACGGATTAGAATATGTAAGAACAGGTTTAGCCGCCGGTTTAAAGATTGACGAATTTGCGCCCAGGATTTCTTTCTTTTGGGGCATTGGTATGAATCTATTTGTTGAGATTGCAAAATTGAGAGCGGCGCGTTTATTGTGGTCTGAAATGATTTCAAAATTTGAACCTAAGAATTTAAAATCATTGGCCTTAAGAACCCATTGTCAGACATCAGGATGGAGTCTGACGGCACAGGATCCTAATAATAATATCACCAGGACTACTATTGAAGCATTGGCTGCAATTTTGGGAGGTACTCAATCTTTGCATACCAATGCACTTGACGAAGCCATCGCACTTCCAACTGATTTTTCTGCTAAAATCGCCAGAGACACTCAATTGTATTTACAAAAAGAAAGTGGATTATGTAAAGTAGTTGATCCATTTGGCGGATCTTCTTATTTGGAATATCTTACTCAGGAGCTTTATCAAAAAGCAAAAGAACTCATAGATGAAATAGAGGCAGAAGGCGGAATGACACAAGCCATCCTGAAAGGATTACCTAAAATGAAAATCGAAACTTCCGCAGCTAAAAAGCAAGCCGGAATTGATTCTGGTAAAGAACAAATTATCGGGGTCAATATTTTTAGATCAGATTCAACGATAGATTTTGAAATTCTGGAAATTGATACAGAAAGTGTAAGAGTTGAGCAAATCAAACGACTCCATGAACTTAAAAAGTCGAGAGACGATATCAAAGTACAGGAGACTTTGTTGCAATTGGAAAATGCAGCCCGAAATAAAGAATATAATATTCTTGAATTAGCAGTTGAAGCCGCAAAAGCACGAGCTACTTTAGGAGAAATCAGTTTAACTTTAGAAAAAGTTTTTGACCGTTACACTGCGGATTCGAAAATGATAACAGGAGTGTATGTGAAAAATTTTACAAATACAGACAGTATCCAAAAGGTACGCGCACTTGCCAATTTGTTTTCAAATCTCGACGGCAGAAGACCTCGCATTTTTGTAACCAAACTCGGACAAGATGGTCATGACAGGGGTGCAAGAATTATTGCAACCGGATTTGCAGATTTGGGATTTGATGTGGATATCGGACCCCTGTTCCAAACTCCCGCGGAAGCTGTGAAACAGGCTCTCGATAACGATGTTCATATTATTGGCATTTCTTCACTGGCTGCCGGACACAAAACACTGGTTCCTGAATTAATGGAAATCCTCCGATCAAAAAATGCATCAGACATATTAGTGATTGTGGGTGGAGTAATCCCTGAAAAAGATTTTCCTTTTTTGTTGAATTCCGGAGTTGCAGCCGTATTTGGTCCCGGGACACCCGTTCCGGATGCAGCAGAAAAAGTATTAAAATTGTTGCTGCAAAAATTCTATCCTGAAGCTTTAGCTTAATAGAATTGATTTCACCACTGGAATTTGACCCATTTTAGTTTCTAAATTGAATTTATCTGCTCTTAGCACCGGCTAAGGTCAAACCAATCATTTTCTTTGATCTGTGGTTCTGAGCTTGCTCCATTTCTCCTATTTTTGACTACTTCCATTTAGCCTCTTGCCTAAACCTCAATTCAAGTTTGTCGCTGTTTCAAGCCCACAAAACATTCCAGAAGGGTCATTTGCCTTCATAGTGAGTACCAAAATGGTTTAAAAGGCAGAACCCCCGCAAGAAATTTTTAGTCGAAGTGATTTAAAATTTCCTGGAGCCAAGACATTTCAAGATGAATGTATTTAAAGCGGTTTGATCGTGTAATAGATATCTATTGCTAATTCTGACATCTGATAGTTTCAAAATCCACAAATAATTCGCTAAGGGTTCTATATAAAATACGAAAGCCTCCCCAAACGGGAAGGCTTTCGCTTTTATTTTATTGGATAAGCCTAAAGCTTATTTCAATTTCGTCATTCTCTTCGTAGCTGTATGATCAGCTGCATCTAATTGATAATACAATACTCCATTTGCATCGATATCATCTCTTGTCAAGCGAATTGAATTCAATCCTTTCACTCCCTGGATGTCATAAACTCTGATCACTTTACCGGTTACATCGTAAATGGAAAGTAATGCAGGCGCAGCAGTAGGTAATCTGAAGTTGATCACAGTTTCCACATCAAATGGATTTGGTGAATTCTGATACAATTCAAATACTCCGCTTTCAACAACACCGTCGTCTGTACGGATTCCTAAATCAACACCTTTATCTTCCAATAAAGAGTTGTATGCTTCAGCATAAGTCACATCGCTTGTAATCGCCAACAATTCGTTGATGCTCGCATTCTTTAAGGCTTTGAAGCTTATTGTAAATAATACTTCATCTGCATTAAAGCTTTGCGCTTGTCTGTTATTCCAGCTTGTTGTGATCTTACCTGCATCTACAAATGACAATCCGAAGTTTGTTTCATCCAATTCAAGAACACCAGATTCGAATTTCTCAAAGAACATTGCTGAATTATCAAAATTCAATGTGAACTGATAACCGATAATGTCTGTGAAGTTGCTTGATTTGAACGCGACTGTATAAGTCTCGCCAGCAACTAACTCACCTGATTCGATCTCAAGATGTAATTGCTCATTTGTTCTGCTTGTAGAGCTTGTCACATTATGTGCTATTGCATTTCCTGTAACATCACCCAATTTAACTGCAACAAAATCTTCGTTATGCGTCGATGCATCCACCATTGAAATTGTTTTCTCACGTGGAGCACTATATGGCACAGCTGGATTCGGGAATACATAATCTTTAGGTACAAATGTCCATGACTGAACTTTTGTAAACTCAGAGTTTACACCCAAAATTAACTTCCTGATTTCAGTTACATCTGATGCAGTGATTGAAGCACTTGCATTTACATCCGCAGCTATTAGCTTATAAGGCGTATTAAGATATTCAATACCTAGAATATGTCTTTGAATCTTCACGATATCTGCAGTAGATACTCCATTGACATGGTTATCGTTACGCAATGGTCTTACCATATATTCCATTGTAGGACCATGAGTCAAATCACCAAACATGAAGTGTCCATCTTTCTTAGTAACAACTTCACGCATCATTTGCGCACCGATATACA
Organism: Saprospiraceae bacterium; assembly: GCA_016719615.1. Taxonomy (NCBI): domain Bacteria; kingdom Pseudomonadati; phylum Bacteroidota; class Saprospiria; order Saprospirales; family Saprospiraceae; species Saprospiraceae bacterium. The sequence goes on along the minus strand of JADJYQ010000005.1, from coordinate 735,331 downwards.
TTTGAACATTTGCAGATTCGGTTTCGTCACCTTTTTCAGTAACAAGATTACCAGTGATTCTTCCTTTCTGTAAACCATCAGGACAGATATCTTGATTGTCCTGAACGATAACTACTGTTCTGCAATAGTCTGTATTTCCTTCTTCGTCTTCAACCCACATTTGTACATCAACTACTAATTCATCATTAGCACCTGCTGCTACGAAATCTGAACAACAGATGGTAATTCCAGTCTTTGTATCATCTCCGTCGAAGTAGAATAATAAGTCTTCTGCATCTGTGCAATTGTCAAAGCTTCCTCTGTCAAGGTCTTTAGCCCAAATTGTAACACAACCACTAGATGGCATTGGTACAGTTATTACACCTGTCAAACAGTATGGAGTTGGAGCTTTGCAGTCCTTCACTTCGAACAACTGACAAGTAATACCAACATTTCCACAACCGTCTTCAACGTGCCAGCAAATATTGTGTATACCTACTGGGTAAGTACCACTTGCACTGAATGGATCATTTTCATTGTCTGCATAAGGATTATCATGGAACAATGGTGTACGACCAGCAGCGAATTCTTTACGAGTTAATGGACCTACAACGGCATCTTTACCGGAATAAGCACCTTTTCCATCGTTAAAGAAATCGATCTTATACTCATAGAATAACCAATCTAATGGGCTACAGTTATCTGTTGCATCAGCAGTGATGTTCAAATGTCCGTAGCAAATTCCATTTGTTTTGACAGCTGGTTCGCAATCACCTACAGTAATTGTTACAACAGGTTTATCTGTATCTGTTACTTTGATGATTTGTAAGTACTCCCATCTTCCGTTAATTGGATCTAAACTTGGATCGTACTGACACCAGTCAATAACAACCCAGGTACGAAGAACCTTGAAGCATGCATCTGGCTCAATAGTGAATACTTCATCAAAATGTTCAATACTTATCAATGAACAAAGATCATCAGCTCCGTTTTCAACAACTGGTCTTCCTAATAATGGATTGTCTGGACTTAAGTCTGCACCACAACCAGCGATGGTTGTAGCCTGACCTGTACAGTTACCTGGCCAGGTAATATCATCATCAGAATCGCAATTGTCTGCACGGTTGATATAGAATGGATCACAGTCAACAACCCAGATGGTCTGAGTAGCTGTTACGCTGATACCATTTGGTCCACGTGCTACAACAGTTCTTGTTAATTGTCCCTGACCACATTCGCGATTATCATTTACACTAATTGTTGGATTGTTTCCGCAATTGCTAAGAACATATCCATCAAATCCCCAAGTCAATTCATATTTTCTATCAGCGTGAGCTGTATCAAATAATGAACGGTAGTATTCACAAGCTCTATTCCATGCCGGTGGATTTGAAGGCGGTGCACCAGGTACGAATCCTGGGTAACCAGTAATATCATTTCTTACGCAATAGTTATAACATACTAAGTCAGTAGTCACGACTTTCTTTCTATCTCCAAGGTCAGTTACTACTCTACCGAATGTAGGATCTGTTGGATCGTCGAGTTTATCAACATCAAACCAGAACCAGCAGCTCACTACAATATTTGGTGGTGCTACAACTGTAGGTACTCCTTTATCCTGAACTTCAATCTCAACCATACAATCGTTGAATTTACCAAACAAGTTACCGTTTTGGTTCATTCTTGAAGGTGCGATCGGACCTGCTCCCGGATCAACATCAAATACTCTCATCACAACCATAATGCTTTGGTTCACATCTGAACAACAGAATTTAACATGGTCGTCGAAGTAGATTTGATTTCCATCAAGAACAGCATTGTCATCACCATTGATACCGGCACAGTTTGTACCATTATCAGCCTGATTTGCATTACTTCCGTTATTGGTTCCACGCAAATGCTCCATGCGAATTGCCTTGAAGAAGATGTGTGGTTTACAATTGTCGAATGAACCATCATTGATGTCTTCAGCGAAGATCTTACCATAGTTTTCACCAGGTGATTGATTTCCACTGATACCTACAACGATGTTGCGATCACATACTGCTGTTGGAGGTGTATTGTCAATAACATTGACTTTAACAACTTTCTCAGTTTTGTTACCACAAGCATCTTCGGCAGTAATTAAAACTGGCCAGATACCTAATTTCATATTGATAACAATCCAGCTTCCATCAGCTTGTTGAATAGAAGTACCAGTCCAAGTCCTTACTGTATATCGAACAGAATCTGCGCAGTTGTCTGTGATCCATGGAGAAGGTACTTCCCATGTTCCATCGCAATTCCAAGGTCCTGTTCCTACTACAACTGTATCTGGATAAAGAACTTTTGGTCCTTCCTGATCAAGTACTTTAATAACCTGTATCCACTCAACCGGATTGATACCAGCAGCTGGTGGTAAACACATATTGCGAACTTTCCAGTAACGAAGGATTTCATAACCGTTTTCACAGATATCATATACTTCATCATCGTAGCGGATGGATAAGTTACAATTCTTATTGTTTTCTGTTAAAGCAATTCCGTCTAAACTTGGAGCACCGGTTCCATGCCACATCACTACGTCATTTGGTCCCCAGCATGCTCTTGCAGTTCTCCAGTTTGGATGCTCATCGTAATAGATAGGTGTAGGTGATGGATGTCCATTATTTACACCTCCGTCAATACAATTCCATCCCAAAGTTTTTGGTAATCTATCTCCACTGAGGTCGCGTGCAAAAGGATCAACAATAGATGGGTCACCACCTGTTGCATACCAATATGCGCTATCCAGTAAATATCCATCCACACAATAAGGCTGTGGAATGATATGCGGAGTTACGTCTTTATTATAAATCTTCGCATCACAGCTCAAAGCTGGAAGATCAAGATTGTCATAATTTCTTGGCCACCTGATTTCAGCAAGATCGAATCCTTTCACCCAAATCGTTTGTGTACACTGTGAACTATTACCCAATTCATTGGTCACCGTAAATGTTCTGTGAATAATGAATACATATGGGAAATCACAATCTTTTGCTTTCTGGATGGTATCATCGTAATGTACATCATAATATATGATACAGCTTGTAATTGCAGGATATCCTAATGCATCAGGATCCAATTGAGAATTACAACTTACTGTAAGATTTGGTGGACAATTGATTCTAGGAGTAGCCTTGTATTCAACAAACACTTTACTCCAGCACTTATTACCAGTCACAGGATCGATCACCGTTACTTTAAAGTATCTGCCGATATCTGCAATGGTAAATATAGTACTGTGTGTTTGGCCTGTAATCCAATCTTGAACGATCAATGTGAATTTGTCTTTACATCCATATTTCACACCTGCCAACAATTCATCTGCAGTAATCTCACCTCTACAATCTGGTCCTAAAGAGAAGTTAATTTCATCCACACAAGCCAGATCGTTTCCACCTGGAGTTGCTTCAATTACTGAAATGGTCCACATACACATCGTGCTGTTGCCGGCTTTATCCGTAGCAGTAGCAACGATCTTATGATCTCCAATACCCAATTGAGTATTCAATGGTGGATTTACATCTATTCTTACAGAATCACAATTGTCATCAGCCCATAATGCAGGATTGATTTCAAGGAATGCAAAGCAATCACCACCTGGCAGATTAATAGAGTAATCTTTCGGGCAGTTAGTGAATACAGGAGCCTGATTATCTCTGATCGTCACACTGAATTCGCAAGAACCAGTATTTCCAGACATGTCAGTCAATGTATATACTACGCGGGTTGTTCCAACACCGAAGAATTGAGTAGTTTTTGTTCCACCTGCAACTCTACCGCCTGTAGGGACCACATGAAGTGGGCAACCAGGAACTGGAATTGGAATGTATTCTACATCTACTGTACCCATGCAACAATTATCCATAACCGTTGGGTGGATCCACATAAAGTTTGCACCGCACTGATCAAGGTCATTGTTGAAAGTAGTATCTCTTTGAGCATAAGCTCTTTGAGAAATTACTGTTAAGCCCCAGCTATTCAAAGTCAATGTAGAAGGTGCTGCAGAATTGTTTTCGATTTCAAGTCTCCAGGTACCTGCTGCAGATTTTGGACATAAAGCTGCAAGTGGCTGCTCAGGCATATAGTTATTACCTGATGCCAAGTTTGCACAAACCGCATTGCGAACTTTTGTCAAATCTAAATCCGAAATACGAGCAGATATGAAATTGGTGAAACCATTACAAGTACCATCATCCCATAATTTGATTCTTGTTCCATCTGGATGAATCAAAGTACCTTCTGTATTGGCAAAGTTGGTAACACTCAAATTTATATTTCTAACCCATACGTCAATGATCTTAGTAGTAGGAGTCACTGGAACATTCAAAGTGAACAGGTAACAACCTGGTCCGCTAAATGTACCCGTATTACCGTTAGGCAACAAGGTGTCATTTGTAGCACACATTGGAGTTTCAAGATCGCTTACTCTTACGTTAAAGCAGCAAGTATCTTTTTGTGCAGCAATCGTTTGAAGAGAAGTTGTCAAACCGTTGGTTGGGAATACATATTGCTGCAATATTGGATTCATTCTACCAATTGACGCAGGATCACATGCCTCAGCAAGTCTCCAGTCATCAGCTATATTGCGATCAAAGATGCAATATCTGTAATAAGATCCTCTATTGGCATTTGTTGCACTTGTTCCACTCCAGCCGGCAGCTGTCATTGGAGGCGTACCTAATCCAACGATATTAAATCCATTGGTAGTTACCGCGTCTACATTTCTCAAACCTAAATGGTTCAATATATATCCGCGTGGCGTACCAATAGTAGCTTCTGACATGTTCATATTAAAGAAGAACTGAGCTGGATTATCAGGGAAACCTGGAACAGCAGCACCAACATGTAATGTCAATACGCCACCAGCACCGAGAATTGGACCAGGCATGTTAGGTAAAGTATAAGTACCTATCAAAGTTCTACCTTCAAATATTTGAAGCGATAAACAACTTACATCAATGGATGATGGACCAAAGTTGGTAATTTCAATATAATCACCATTCACATCAGCAGCTGAAATAAATGCAGGAACCGGGCTAGTTGGACCAACGAGTGTTCCGCCTAATTGCTGAGTTACTTCAGTGATTAACAGGATTGGTTGATCTTGTACTGTATAACATACTTTGTTCAAACCTTTAGGGAAGTTGCTTCCGCTAGCATCTCTGATTCCTTTCTTCAAGGTATCACCTGCTTCATTAGTGATGGCATAAAGTACTGCTGTATGAGGACAAACATCTGTAACAGAAGTTGGAGCCAAGCCCTGAACATTATTGGTTCCGCATACACCAGGAGTATTCACTAAGTCGAGATCACCTGGACAAGTGATAACAGGTACATCCCAGTAGTCATTTACAACCACTTTGATGGTACAAGTATCTCTATTGTTACAAAGATCTCTTGCTTCATATTTAAGAACAGTCGTTCCAACTGGGAATCTGTATTGTGTTGGATTCGGACCATAAATCTGAGTAATTACGATACTGTCAGCTTGCGTACAATTATCTGTAGCAACTAGCTTAGGTACAGTTACATAAGCATCACAATGATCAGCTTCTGCATTTTGTACAATTGGAGGAGGACAGTTCAAGAATCTTGGTCTTTCATTATCAATAATGCTGAACCTACCCACATCACTGCTTACATTTCCACAATCATCAATTGCGAAGAAAGTAACATCAATGAATCGGGTATTACTACAACCCCGCACCCAATTGTTTACGTCATAATTATTGCTGTAATTGATTACATCACTACATTCATCTGTAGTATTAAAATAAGCCCTTCTATTCAACCAGCTTATTAATTCATCATCATTATTACCAGATAAGTTTCCACAACTCATCGTAGTATCTCTTGCAAATGCAATGATTGTAGGAGGTCTAGTATCTCTGATGATAAATGAAGCTTCTCTTGAAGATGAATTACCTGAACAATCAATCGCAGTAAATCTGTATACGACACTATCCGTATTGCTGCAACGATCGTATTCGCGAACGAGATCATGCTCAAAGCGAACGGTTCCATTACAAGGATCTCCAAGGATTGTTCCTCTACCGTTAATCGCTAACCAAGCGTTCAATTGTGCAATGTTTCCACGGCTATCGCATTCAACAATTTCGTTGGCAGGGTTTGCAACCCATACCGGAGGCGTTGTATCGCGAACAATGAATTTAGCTATTGAAGCATTTGAAATATTTCCGCAAGAATCCAAAGCATTGAACATGTAAGTCAAAATGCGATTTTGTCCGCAAGTAACTTCAGTACGCATCAAAGTTGTATCCCAAACGAAAATACCATCTGTCAAACGATTGATATCGTTTTGTAATGGAAGTGTATTAAGTCTATCTAAAATATTCCATTTAAGATTTCTAGCATTCGGTTGTGGTGAATGGAAGCCTGAAGCTGTCATACCACCAAACATAACTACGCCACTACCCCATAAGGATTGAGCAAATACAGGTCTGGTTGCACCACCAACCTCGCGAATCATAACTGTCATTGTCGGAGGACCTACAATTGCATGTCCAAAGAAATTACCAGTATAATTAGCTCCAGTCGGTTGATAAGGTCCAGCCAATATTGCACCTGATGCTGTGACACTTGGTACCCAAGTACCGGCAGGAGGATTACCTGGTGTATACAATATCTGTACTCCACCAAATCCAAGAGAAATATTACCGCCCACATTTGGAGCAGCATTCAGTAATAGTCTACCACCACAAGCTACCCATCCTTCAATTAAAGTACGGTTATTGTTGACAAAAGTATTAAATGCACTTGCTTCACCATCGCCACCATCCAAATAAATGAATCTGTAATTCTGTGAGAAGATCGTAGCAGCAGGAGCATTGAAGTTAAATTGATCCCAATTACCTGCTCCAAAGATTTGATTCATTGAAGTTGTATAATCATCATATCCGGGACCACCACCCCAAGGCAATGAAGTTCCTGTTACAAAAGCAGCACGAGCGCCAGCGACAGGTCCACAACTTACGCCGCTGCAGAGATCCGTTGCACGAGCACCACCATGATTAGCAATCCAAATTTCAAAATCTCTTGTGTTTCCTTGACCATCACATTCAACTGTAGTGTCCTTAGCAGCTGAAGTGATTTCAGGTTGCGTGCGATCAACAACAGTTACACTAGCTTGAGCTGAAGAGCTGTTTCCGCAAGCATCAATAGCCCAGAAAGTAACAAGAGCTGATCCAGTATTGCGATTGCAACCGCCTGTCAAACCATTGAAGTTATTGATATAACTAACTGAAGTGAAACATGAGTCTAAAGCAATTCCATCTCCGTTGGTACGTAACCAACCGGATACCTGAGAATAAGGATCAGTAGTGTTGTCGCATTCAAATGTAGCGTTCACCGGACGTACGTTCCAAATTGGAGGAGTTTGGTCCCGAACCTGTAATGTAAATGTGAAACTGCTTGAATTTCCGCAACGGTCTCTTACTGTAAAGGTCACAGGCACCGCAGCACCGCAATAATCATTGATAAGACCGTTAAAATTATTCGACCATAACAAATAAGGAGATCCATCACAAGCATCGGTAGCAGTAGCACCTGCGTGAGAATCTATCCACTGATAAACTCTTGCATAAACGTCATTTCCGCATTCAACTACGAGATTACCACCACCTGTAACAACTGGAGCAGTTATATCTCTTACGGTATAGTTTGCATAACCAACTCTAGTATTTCCGCAAGCATCGGTAGCAGTAAATTGGAACACATAAGTTCCAGTTCCAGGACTACATGAAGATTGTCTGTCAAATACTCTGCTGGTTACAGTCACTGCGCCGCAATTGTCTGTTGCCGTAGCACCGGCAGCCCATGCCGCCATTGATGGGGACAAGGTTGCCTGACAATCAACTGTAAGATTCGCAGGTACATTTAATACCGGACGAATCGTATCTGTATAAATATTTAATGTATAAGAATTGTTACAACCATTTGGATCATCCACGATATAAGTAACTGCGTAGATTCCACAAGCAGGAGCAACGAAAGTTCCATTTCCACCATTACCCGGATTGGTTACACCGGCACCAGTAAAGGTTCCACCCGGAGTTACAGGAGTCAAAGTAACTGCCTGACCCACGCATGGATTAACAGGTGAAATAGTGAACGAAGCATTCAATAATGTTCCATCGCGGATAACAATAAGCTCACAAGTCTGCTCAGTGCAAACAATTAGTGGATTACCTGGAGTAGCAGGATTTGGACCCGTAGATGGGCCACAAGCTGCTGTGGTAATATTCTCTGTCATGCACAACTGGAAGTTTAATCCACCAGGAGGCACCGGACCATTAATTGTAAATGCACCAGTTGCAGTATTCAATGTTATCTGTGGCAATACAGCAGGATTGGTTCCCCATGATCTGGTTACTGTTCCAGCAGCATCATAACTTGGACTGTTTACCAAAGGTGTAAATGTTGTCACCGGATCATTAGCTGACCAACAAATTTCATTTTGTACGCTGAAATTAGGTGTTGGTTGCTCAGAGATTTGCAAGCAAGCAGAACCTTGAGCGAAACAGTCACCACCAGTAGCACCTGGTACAGTTGCTACTGTATAGGTAAAGCAATAACAACCCGCTTGGGTATAAACCAAATTATTACCCATGATTTGCGCACCTGCCGGAGGTGTATTTGAAAATGTCCAAGTTCCACCAGGGCTGGTTGCAGTACTTGCAAACAACACTGATAATGGAATAACTCCTCCTGGTTCAACAAGACATGGCAATTGTTTATTAGCCAATGTTGCATTCGCAAGTGGAGCAACAACGATATTTCTAGAAAGTACGTTTGTACATCCGTCAGGACTGTTTACAGTATAGGTTACTACATGAGTACCTACACCAGCAATTGAAGGACAGAATAGATAATTTGGATGTGCGCCATTTATGACTACACCCTGTCCTGTAAACACACCACCTGGAGTACCTGTAACCAATGCCGTTAAGTTCACACAAGCTGCATCTACGCAAATAGGTCCGAAACCGGTCCAGTTTGGTGAAGAAGCAGTAGTTGTATTGGTTACGGTAATGGTCTGACAATACTCTTTGCGGCATTCAACGAATGAGCAATTTGCATTGTCGTAATGCTCTTGCATACAAATTGTAGCAGTACCTGCACCAATGATCGTCACTAATCCTCCTGCAGAAACTGTTGCAACAGCTGCATTGCTGGTGCTAAATGCACGAAGGAAGAAAGTGGTCTGAGGATGAGGAAGCGTGCTTTCAAGATAAGTAGGCACTATGTTATAAGAAATCGTTGGAACGCCTGGCGCCCAGCATATTTCATTAGGTAAAGTAAATTTCGGTGTTGGCTCTTCACCAACTGTTAAACGATATTGCATGGTTGATACACAACCTGGAGTAGCTCCGGGCCATGCTTGAACTGTATATTGAACAACATAACAACCTGGATCTGTATAAATCAAAGTATTTACTCCGTTGATAGCTCCGGTAATACCACCACCCAATGCATTTGCAGGGCTAGATACCATAGACCAAGTACCACCTCTTGTAGCCGCTGGGCAAAGGAAGGTTTCGAGGTCAAAAGTACCCATGGTATAATAGGACTCAATATTTACTGGAATAAAGAATTCACTTGCATTTGCAAATCCGCCATAAGTAACAGCAGATCCCAATCTCCTTGTTCCACAAGCTAAAGTGAAGTCATTCTCTGGACAGATTGCATTAACGGGTGCATATACCTCAACATTATGAGACATCACTGCTGTACAACCAGCTCCGTTCTGAACTGTGTAAGTGATCACATGTACACCGGGACCTGCAGCTCCAGGACAGAATTGGTAGTTTGGATGTGCTCCAAAAACAGAAACTCCTGTTCCTGTAAACACACCACCTGTATTTCCTGTGATCAATACATCTAAATCAATACAAGGATCTGTAGTACAGAATTGGTAAGGATTTGGACGCGTCCAGCTTGGATTAACTTCTACGTTGGTTTGTGTAATTGAAAGCAATTCACAATAAGTTCTTGTGCAGAAGCTGGAAGCCCCAGCAGCTCCACAAGCCGCATAATTCAAAGTTTCCGTTAAGCAAATATTGAACACACCTCCACCATGTATAATGATAGTAGGCTCTTGAATATTATTTAAATTAAATGTTGGCACTGGACCAGCTCCTGATTGAAGCGTGGCAGTCCATGCATATACTCTTGAAGACGTTCCGTTTCCGTAAGTTTCTCCTGTATAATTAGTAGGAAGCGTCAAAGAAGCGTCTATACCATCCCAACAAGCTTCCTCCGCCATATCAAAACGCGTTTGAGGTTCTTCTCCAAGATTAATGAATATATCATCTACAGCTTCACCACAACCTCCAATTGCACCAGGATATGCTGCTGGAACAGTATATCTGAGCTGATGACAGCCAGGGCCAGCTACTAAAATTTCATTTCTAACTGTTGAAGCACCTGAAATTACACTCCAAGTACCACCTCGAGTCGTAGCATTGTTTAGATACAATTGATTCAGATCAAAATAAACAAACGGTCCAAATCCAAAATCAAAATCAAAGCAACCTAATGATCTATCTGAAACCAAGCTTGCATTTCTAACTTCATGTACTTCGATCAGCTGACAAGAGTATTTCATGCAAGATGCTTCTCCAGTCATAACGCAAATCAGGTGATAACCAGGACCTGCGACTGATGGATTAAATGTTCCGTTAGGATCATCACCAGTTCCGTCTGTAACACCTGGACCTGACCAGAAAACTTCTGCAACTCCGTCTGGAGAGCCTTCGTCAACTGAATTATCTGGGTTGTTGAGCGTCAATGTGATATCAGTTACATCTTCACAGGTATTCTGTGGAAGTGTGAATGATGGGTCACTAGCTGCATAAACCACAATTTCTAAAGTATCAACATCAGTACAGGTGACTGGTTCTTCAACTTCTAAAGTATAAATCGCATAATGCGTTCCTTCACCAGCTGTTGCCGGATTGAAATCTGCCGTAAGACCATTTCCATGATCTGTTACACCAGGACCGGTCCAAACGCCTAATACACCACAAACTTGCGCATCGCCATTATTTCTTAAAGTATAATCCACATTATCATTTGCACAATATAATTGTGGGCCAATGATATCAATATGTGGTTTCTGACTGATTTCTATAATTCCGGTACAAACGATGTCATCTGGACAGCTTTCTACGCGGTATTCGTATTCTATAGCACCGCAACCGCCGTTGTAAACAACTCCGGTTACCATATCGCCTACTACTACGTTAAAGGCTGGATTATTTGCGGTTATTCTTACAAGGCCATTTCCAGATTGAACGCCAGGATTTGTAATTCCTGATGTAACACCACCAATATATGATGAGCCACCACCACCGCTGGCACCCCAACCAGAACCATGGTCAGTAGTTGATGTTCCTCCACCACCGCCATAAAATCCACCACCACCACCACCGCAGCCGTGAGCTGCAACATTTGTACTTCCATTACCACCTAATCCTAAAGATCCATGTGTAGCACCTCTGGTAAGTAACCCCGCTAATCCTCCGGATGCTTGGGTTCCTCCACCTCCACCAATTGAATTGATATAATTACCACCCGGATCTCCGGTAAGGCCACCGCCATTTCCTCCATTTGAGTTACATGCGGCACCACCACCACCACCGGCTACTATTACTCGATCACCTAATGTATTGCCTCCAACTCTTATATCGGAAGCACCTCCACCTCCACCGCCGTTTGCTACCTGAGGGAAATTATCAAAACCACCATTTCCACCACCGTTAAATCCACCCGGGCTATTCATGTCAGTTACATCATCACCTACTCCTTGACCACCTACGTAAATATTTAATACCTGACCGGGTGTTACAGCAAGGGTTCCAGAAGCATATCCTCCTAAACCACCTGTTCCGCAGAATCCAAACCAACTTCCAGCTCCACCTTGAGCACCCCAGGCTTCGATATTCACCTGAGTGACTCCGGCTGGAACAACCCAAGATTGAACTCCACCTGTATGATTAAATGTTTCTTCAACACCACCTATAATGCCAGTTACTGTAAACTTCCCACCCATTGGGGCGTTTGTTGTCAATAAATCTGCAAAAGATATGGTTGCACCCGGCTCCAAACAAGCAGCATAAGACTGCAAAGTGCAAGAACCCGGTACGTGATTGTCTATTTCTATTATGGTGCAATAAATTTGTTCGCAACGTTGGTCACCAACACTTGCACAAACAGTATAACTACCCGGACCAGGGAATCCATCGCCATCCGAATCGTTAGGAGTGAATGTACCTGTAGTACCGTTATCATCAACTCCACCGCCAAACCATCTGACATTGTCAGCAGTCAACGGGTTTCCGGATAAGTCGTTAGGATCTATTAAACTTAAAACCAATGGCCAGGTATCTGTTTCGCAAAGCACACCGGGATTTCTGATTCCTGCAACACTCGATTGAGGAGCAGCTGCCTGGAAGATGCGAATTACTCTGCCATCTTGAATTGTTTGGCAAATACCTGTTGGGTCAACAATTCTTAATAAAATTCCATATTCACCAGCTGGTACTTGCGTGTTTAAAACCGGATGGCTAAATCCTGTTAAAGGCCCAGTAATAGGTGCTCCACCAATTAAATCATCTGGATTTGGACCAGGACCTACTACGACATCCATAGTAACCACGTAGTCACTACAACCATTCAATAAGAAATACCTTTGGAAAAATGGCTCATCTTGACAATAATCAGTAGCCACATCCCAACCTATTCTTGGACATTCCCTAATGGTAATATTTATGACATCAGTAACTGTAGCACCGCTACAATCATTATAAGTATATGTTATTGTTGACACTCCGCAACCACCGTCATATCTGGCAGCATGAGAGTTGCCCGGGCCCGGAGGCGGAAGTAAATTTAAAGCTAAACCCGGAGTGTTGGAAATCGTCCAAACACCACCTTCAGGAGCTGAGCCTAATAATAAGGTTTCAAGATCCAAAAGTTGATCAGGACACCAGCAAATTCCGAAATCATTGATTAAGAAAGGAGCTGCAAAAGATTGCTCTACCTGGATGACGCGGGTCAATTCCACATGGCAATCAGCATCTCCTACTGTATATGTTACTGCGTAAGCACCGGGAGCCGGTGGATTGAAAATTCCACCACCTGCAGAACATCTGCCGGCTGTGAGCTGATCACCACTCCACTCGCCGCAATCAACACCCGTGATAAATGCACATAAATCTAAAGGCAAATCTGTCATACAAACCGGACCAGGATTGGTCCAATGTGCATCCATCGGATTCGCGCGGATAAATACATTGCAATTAGCTAAAATGCCACTTACGTTTCCGCTGCAATCTTCAGCCCAAACGGGAATTGGCTGAATGCCCAATTCTGTACAATCGAAAGTAGCCAGATCATTGTGCTCAATCGGATCGGGATCGCAATTGTCAGTCGCAACCGCATTATCATCAAACCAATCTGCTGGAACTGTCGCAAATGTATATTGGCAGGTCACCGGATCGATGGCCATATTAAAAGTATCCATTGGAATCGGACATGTTACAGCATCAGGTGCCATAAGGTCCTGGATAGAAATGACATCTGGACAAGTAAGAACTACAGGTCCGTTGCCATTACAATCTGTATAAGTAAATACCACATCAAACATTGCGATAGGAGGACAAGTAAGTCCACTTGCATCAAATGGTCCTGGAGGTGGTGTTTGTATAATATCTGTTGGGTCGATTATTGGATCGCAGTTGTCAGCGAACAGTGAGCTATTTCTGAAATCCGGAATCGTAACCATACAATCGGCATCAGCTGTTAATAAAACTGGAGCCGGACAATTCGCAGGTTGAGCAACTGGCAGTGTATTGTCGGTAATTGTTATTGTAAATGTACAGCAGTTTGCAGGAACAGTAGGACTTGCTCCGCCTGGATTCAATGGACCATTTCCAAAACAATCCTGCGCACAGATGCGGATAACAAGGGTCCTTAAAGAAGGACAACCGGCTCCGGTTACTGTTGGGAAAGTATTGTTTGGAGCTATAATTGGAGCGATCACTCTTTGGCTATAAGTAAACCCTGGTCCACCACAAATATCCATTGAAGTGATCAAAGGTCTGAAATCTTCCACTGTATATTGACAAGCAGCGTTCCAGTTGCGGCTTTGGTTGGCCACGCATGTTGGAACAGGAGCTGTAAGATCGCGTAAAGTCACATTAATTGTACCTATATTAGATAAGTTACCGCAAGCATCTGTTGTTCGGTAAGTCACCGGTTGGACACTCGGACTGGTAGGACATACCAAAGTAAGAGGAGCACCCGTAATTGTGATGTTTGCCAATAAGGTTGCATCATCAGTACAGTTGTCATCTACAACTCCATTGCCCAAAGATGCCCGGATCATCGCCTCAGTGACCTGGCAACCAGCAATGACATCGAAGGTCCTGCTGATAGGATTATCGACGGTTGGAGGAATGTTATCTTCGATTCTAAAGATATCTATTCCGACGATGGAACATAATATATTATCTGCGGGATCAAGCGGATCACCTAGATAAAAATATACCGCAGCAATCTGCACCGTGATATCTGCATCCGAACACGTAGAAGTACGTGGCAAATTCAGCAAAGTCCCGGCAAGCGGAGCCTGTTCCACAGTGATTAAAACCCAGTCAGGGCCGTTCGCGGTTGCAGTCCATCTTGGTAAAAGATCTGGAACTACTGCATTGCAGGCTCCATTAAGTCCACCCAAAAATGGGAAAGGTCCGACAGGTCCAGTTAAGGTACCAGCGGGCCCGGGAGCACCAGCGGGACAAGCTGGGATCTGAGCGTGGCTCATCGTAGCCAGACCAACGGAAAGCAACAGCGCTAGTAGCCATCCAAAAGACCGGAATTGGAATGTAGAATCGTTTTTCATGAGATTAGGTTTACTGTTCATTTTAATTTTAGTTGATGAGGTTTTCAACAAAAAGCAGCTGAATCGCCGGATTGACTTTCTCCTCGTGCACAATGCGCGTTTTGAAATTTCCGGAAATCAGTTGTTTATTGCTATTATCAAGGTTTATCATTCTGTTGTGGAAGGTCCTGTATGTTGGATTAGGTCCCTCAGCTACTGCACCAAAAGCAGTATGTTTTTGGAAAAAGTTCAGGTGATCCTGTGTAACCAGTTCCGGATAAATCAATTTAGAGAACTCAACTTCTCCTAAAGATTTCAAAGAAGCATCTGACGGAATTAGGACGATGAATTTCAAAATATCCATCCTCATAAAGGAATTGAGATATTTACCATTGTCGAGGAATTCGCCATAAAATTCAAAACCCGGTTGCGCTTTGACAGCGGCCACCAATTGTTTATAAGTGGATTCCAATTCTGCTTGTGGAACAAATGAGTTGTTAGCGGCTGGTGTCGGAGGCGCTGCCGGAGCTGAAGTAGCTGCAGCAGGCTCAGGAGTATTCCCTTTTGATTTGCAGGCGCACGACAGGAAGCAAATGGTAGCTACGACCACCATAATAGTCCATGGAATAGAGTAAGACAGACTTAAGTCTGTTAAAATTCTGCGTCTTTTCATCCTAGGTTTGGTTCTATAAGCTAAAAAAGGCCGTCAGGATCTAGTTTATCCTTAAGACAATCAATAACTTACAATATTATGCTTCGTCAGGGATGGCTTCTACATCCCTAATAATACCTTGCAAATATAAGTGCTGGTTTCAATTCGTTACTATAGTCCTGTAAAAAATTTATATTTTTTTTTTACTAAAATATATATAACTATAAATCAGCATTATATAAAACTATTTTTTTAATATGTGTTAATTTAATGTTTCCGTCTCAATACCTTAACCCATATCATATATAAAAAAAAAGGCGGATGTAACCGCCTTTTTTTAATTATCTTACATATTATGAAATCCTTAATTTGTTAGCTGCAAAATCAAGGTTTCACTTCGCAAAGGAGTCTCGATTTTACAAAAATAAAATCCGCTAAAGATGATTTCACTTCTGTCGATGCGGACCACGTTTCTACCTTGCTGTCCATGACCGTTGATGATTTTGATCACTTTCCCTGTCTGTGATACCAAGCTAATCCTGTAATGTTCTGCTTGTGAAAGGTTAAAATGAACCTGTGTTTGATTCGAAAACGGGTTTGGATAGGCCCCTGAATAGAGATCGGCATCAGGTTCTGTTTCCAAGTGATTCAGTTCCGGGCTTATTTTTTCAATCTTCTGAAAGCTCGTAAGCTCGTCTTCTCCATCTTTCAGCGGTGGTATACAGCCTTCATCGTAAACCAAAGTAATGTATAATATTGTACAATTACTTGGTAATGGGGCGTTTAAAGAAGGATTGAGCGCACCATTTCCACAAAGATCCTGAGCACATACCCTTACTTTAGCCAATCTCGGACCGGCAGCCAGGTTTACGACAGGATAAACATTATTGCCATAAGCTCCTTTGATTGGATTGGTGAGCGAAACTATCCGCTGGCTGTATATGATACAAGTGATATCACAATCAGCATCGCAAGCTTCAATGACGGTAGGTTCAGCTGTAAAATTCTGAAAAGGGTAATTCGGATCCGGCCAACAGACTGTAAAATCGGGAGCAGGAATCAAAACAGGTGCAGTAAGGTCTTTTACATAAATACTCACAACTTCAGGATTTGATGGATTTCCACAGGCATCCGTGGTCGTAAAGGTGTAACAATAAACGCCTTCCGGATTGTATGGACAGGTAACCATAGGTCCACCATCATAAGAAATACATTCGAATCCACCATATTCAACAACAAGATTATCCAATAAGGTCGCATCACTGGTACAGTTGTCACTTACATGGGATTCTTTGACCAATGCCAGTAATTGAGCTTCTGTGATTTCGCAATCTGCATTGGCATTTAAAGTGAAATTAGCAGGTAAATTAATAACCGGCGGAACATTTTCTGTCACCGTAACATCAATACTCTGCTCTGCTGGATTTCCACATGCGTCGACGATGTGAAAGGTCCAACAATAGATTCCTTCCGGACATTCAGGATCCTGAGGCGGATTCTGTCCACATGGCGTCACCCAACTATTCGCAACCAAATAATTTTTACTGGTGCAATTGTCTTTCACATGCGCATTCTTTAATAGCAATTTAACGTCGGTAGCGTCAATGATACAATCTGTAGTCACGTTGATGGTCATATCACCAAAGCCAACAAAAGACGGAGCAGTTGCGTCTACCGCTTCAAAATGATCTGTAAGTACGATACTGCATAAGATGTCATCGCTTGGATCCACAGGATTCCCCAAATAAAAATAAATGGCTTCGATATAGACATCGATTTCATCATTGGAACAAACTGCACCTCCTGCCATCGTAATTTGTAAATTTGAAGATGGCGCCTGACTAAGGTTGATCAGTTGAAATCCCGGTCCTGGGGTAGCTGTCCATCTACTCAACAAATCCGGTACCAATACCTTGCAATTGTTGCTATTGATAAAAACAGTTACCGGGGTAAAATTATTTTGGACAAGGGTATTGCCCAATCCTGGATTACAGGGTGGCAATTGCGCATACATGATTTGTGAAATCAACATGCAAAAGAGAAAAATTGGCGTTTTAAGGGAAAAGAATTGGATAAATAGTTTTTTCATAAGAGACAAAATTTGAATTGAATTTTACTTTAGACCCTGTAAATCTAAAGAGAAACCCGCAGACTTCAAATGCTTGTCATTGATGAAATTATATTAATTTTTTAATATATATTATTAATTGTTAATCAACAATTTAAATTAATAAAAAAGGGGTCCTGTCAATCTGTAAACCTGCAATTTTGTACCCACTTGTGCTTCTTTTTGATAGGCCACCTTTCTTTTTAAATCTGGCATCCCCACACTATCATTTGTAAAATTTAGGTTTTGGCCTGCTAAAGCCCTATAAGCATAGCCGGAGTAGGCATTGTTGGGTTCCGGACAGGTATGGTGGATGAAAAACTTCATCTGGTATCCGGCATGTACCCCGGACGCATCTGTCAACATCTCTCTTTCGCGCGCTGGAAGCTTCTGAAGAGCAGCATTGCTCAATGCCAAAATGCGATACCCTTGATTGGAAGCATTCGCAAACAAGTTTTTTCCTTGCATGCGGCTGACTAAAGCTGCATATTCGCTCATGTCCTTTTGCTGTGCAAGGTAATTGCTTAATTCTTCCATTAATTGATTTGAAAGCTCTTGTTTTGCGAGGTCTTGTGGACTTGGAGGTGGCAAAGTGTCCGGCATGACCCGCTTTTCCGACGACCGGCCGGTCACCTGATCAAGCGTTGATGGCTCTTTTTTCATTTTGCAAGACATATGTGTCAATAAGATTGTCATTCCCAGAAAAAAGAGGCAGCTCGATAATTTTTGCATAGTGCTCATTATTTTTTCATTCAAACTGCAAATGTAGCAGCACAATTTGAATTTTGCTTTTTGCGAGTCTCTTCAAATTCAGGCTCTATTTCTCAACCCTGCTTGCACGATTGATGTCTACCTTTGTGCAATGCATACAGATAAAATCAACAAACTGCGCGCTATGAAAGCCAAAGCGCTGGAAGGCGGGGGCCAGGCCAGAATCGAATCTCAACACAGTAAAAAGAAACTCACTGCCAGAGAACGCATTGAATTACTTTGTGATCGGGGAAGTTTTGAAGAAATGGGCATGCTCGTTACGCACCGAACTTCTGATTTTGGAATGCAGGAACAAATGTTCTATGGCGATGGGGTTGTAACGGGTTATGGAAGTGTTGATGGCCGGTTGATTTATATCTATGCCCAGGATTTTACTGTTTTTGGCGGTTCCTTATCTGAAACTCATGCCGAAAAGATTTGCAAACTCATGGACATGGCTTTGCGAAATGGAGCTCCCGTAATTGGCTTAAATGATTCCGGAGGGGCAAGGATTCAGGAAGGCGTTCGATCACTGGCAGGATATGCAGATATTTTTTACCGGAATGTGAGAGCCTCCGGAGTTATACCACAAATTTCTGCTATCATGGGTCCGTGTGCCGGTGGCGCCGTGTACTCCCCTGCTATTACCGATTTTATCATCATGGTTGAACATAGCAGTTATATGTTTGTAACGGGGCCGAATGTTGTAAAAACCGTTACCAATCAGGAAGTAAGTGCCGAGGAACTGGGAGGGGCACATACACATGCTACCAAATCAGGGGTCACGCAACTCACGGCTGAAAACGATAAAGAATGCATTTTGAAAATTCGAAAATTACTTTCTTATCTGCCCCAAAATTGCGAAGAAGCGCCCATGCATTTACCCTATGAATATGGCGACGAAACCAGACCGGAGCTTTCGCAAATAATCCCGGAACTTGCATCACAACCTTACGATATCATTTCGCTTATAAATCAATGCGTGGATCCGCAAAGTTTCTTTGAAATCCAGGAAGATTTTGCAGAAAATATCGTTGTTGGATTTGCCAGATTGGCGGGCCGAAGTATTGGTATTGTAGGAAATCAACCCATGAATCTTGCAGGATGTCTTGATGTAAACGCTTCGCGAAAAGCTGCCCGGTTTGTTCGCTTCTGCGATTGCTTCAATATTCCAATTCTCGTACTTGAAGATGTACCCGGCTTTCTTCCGGGTACGGATCAGGAATGGAATGGGGTCATCAGTAATGGCGCAAAATTATTGTATGCTTTCAGTGAAGCAACAGTGCCACGAATTACAGTAATAACCCGCAAGGCTTATGGCGGGGCTTATGATGTAATGAACAGCAAACACATTGGAGCCGACTTTAATTTCGCATGGCCCACAGCAGAGATAGCTGTCATGGGAGCAAAAGGAGCCAGCGAAATTATTTTCAAAAAAGAAATTGAATCTTCTGATCATCCGTCCAAAACACAATTGGAGAAAGAAAATGAATATGCATCCAAATTTGCAAATCCATACCACGCTTCGGCAAGAGGTTTTATCGATGATGTGATCGAACCCGCAGAGACGCGTATTAAACTGATCAAAGCATTTGCAAGCCTGGAATCCAAAGTGGATAATTTACCACGCAAAAAACATGGCAATATTCCACTTTAATAGTACTGCTCCATTTATCTGATTTCTGACAATCCAAACAGTGATCAGTTTTTTTATTGTTCAGCAATATGAGTTTTTGAGTGATTTCACTTAGATCAATAAAGCTGTTAGATAACTTGTTAATAAATTTCATCAAAAGTGCAGTACCACATTTATCCTTATCTTTGCAAGCTTTAATAGCACACCAAATTGCCGCATTAAAATTCGATATATGATGAATCTATTTAATACTTACATTTTCAAAAAGCAGGATTTCAATAATTTTTCTACGCGAATCTTATTAATGTTGATTTTTACTTTGTTTTTAGGATTTTTTAGTTCCTGCAATCAGGATCAAAAGCAAACATCAGATTCATCTGAAATGAAATTTGAAAAATTGGCAAGTGATCAAACCGGTATTCAATTTAACAATCAATTGAAGGAAACAGAAGAAGAAAATGTGCTCATTTATGACGGCTTTTATACAGGTGCTGGAACAGCAATTCTCGATGTAAACAATGATGGATTACAAGATGTGTTTTTTGTTTCCAATCAGAATGCCGAAAAATTATATTTAAACAAAGGCCAATTTAAATTTGAAGACATTTCGAAAGCCGCTGGCATTGAAGGCGGAAATGAATGGACCGCCGGCGTAGCTATTGCAGATGTCAACAGCGATGGATACGATGACATCTATGTATGTTGCCATATGTTTCTGGATCCCGAAAAAAGACGCAATAAACTTTACATCAATAATCAAAACAACACTTTTACAGAACGCGCCAAAGAATTTGGATTGGACGATCCCGGATTTTCAATTCATGCAGCATTTTTTGATTATGATCTCGATGGCGATCTGGATGTATATGTCGTTAACCAGCCGCCCAATCACAATGAAACCAGAAACCCCATCATGAGCAAGGGGATTCCTGACTATCAGTACTCAGATCATCTCTACCGCAATGAAGGAAACGGTAAATTTATAAATGTAACAGAAGCTGCAGGAGTGCAAAATTTTGCATTCGGCTTAAGTGTAACCATCGGCGATTTTTTCAATGATGGTTATCCTGATATTTATATCGCCAACGATTATGATTATGGAGATTTTTTATATGTAAATAATGGAAACGGTACTTTCCAAAATGTTTCGACATTGGCGATGAAACACATCAGTAATTTCAGCATGGGTGCAGACGCAGCTGACATTAATAATGATGGCTGGCTTGACATTTTTGTTGCAGATATGACTCCGGAAGATCATTATCGCAACAAAACAAATATGTCTGCCATGAGTCCCGAAACATTCTGGAAATTTGCAAACAGCGGACATAATTTTCAATACATGTTTAATACTTTGCAACTCAACCAAGGCAATGGCTTATTCAGTGAAATTGGATTGATGGCAGGGGTTGCAAAAACAGATTGGTCCTGGAGTGTATTATTTTCTGATTTTGATCTCGATGGATTCAAGGATTTGTATATCACCAATGGAATCCTTCGCGACATTCGAAACCGGGATTTTATCAGTTATGCTTTTGATGCGTTTAAAAATAAAAAAACTTCCAATCTGGAAATTATAGAAAAAGGACCTTCCATGCCTCTTTCAAATTATATGTATCGCAATGATGGCTTATTACACTTCGATAATATGTCAGCTAAATGGGGATTGGAAGATAAGTCTTTTTCACAAGGTGCCTCGTATGGAGATCTGGATAATGATGGGGATGTAGATTTGATCGTAAACAATATGAATCAGGATGCATTCATTTATAAGAACCTCGCAACAGATCATAAAACAGGAAATTTTTTGCGCCTTCAATTGGAAAGTAAACAAAAAAATCACAAGTCATTTGGTGCACGTGCATTAATTTATTACGGAGAAAACAAAATGCAAATAGCTGAGCTCTACAATACCAGAGGTTATATGTCTTGTTCCGAACCTATACTGACTTTTGGATTAGACAAAATTGAAAATGTAGATTCACTTATCGTTAGATGGCCATCCGGAAAAACATTGCAATTAAAAAATGTAAAAGTCAATTCCGTTTTAAAATAAAAGAAGAAGAGGCCACTTCCACAATCGCAGAACAACTGCTTCAAAGAGTGCCTTTCATACTTACCGAAGAAATAACTCCCAAATGCTTTGATAAAATTAGCCATCAAGAAAATAAATACGATGACTACAAAAAAGAAGTTTTAATTCCCTATAAACAATCGACTCTTGGCCCGGCACTTGAAAGCGGAGATTTGAATAATGATGGGCTTGATGATGTATTTTTAAGTGGTTCTTCAGGCACTGCATGTCAACTCCTCCTCCAGAGCAGCGATGATCAATTTGTAAAATCTCCATCTCAACCCTGGAATAAATATGCTTCACAAGAAGTATTGGATGTTACGTTTTTTGACGCGGACAATGACGGAGATATAGATATCTATACCGTTAGCGGTAGCAATGAATTTCCGGAAGGATCTCCTTTATTTGCAGACCACCTTTATCTGAATGACGGCAAAGCCAACTTCACAGATGCATCACAAAATATACCTAAACTATTATTTAGTAAAAGCACAGCGGAGGCAGCCGATATTGATGGTGACGGCGATCTGGATTTATTTCTTGGAGGCAGATTAGTTCCAGGCAAATACGGACTTTCTGAAAGAAGTGCTTTGCTGATCAATGATAAAGGAATATTTAAAGATCAAACAAAAGAATGGTGCCCGGAAATGGCTGAACCCTTTGAATGTGTGACCAGTGCATGTTTCTTTGATATGGATCTGGATTTGGATGCAGATTTAGTAGTTGTGGGCGAATGGTCAACAGTGCGCATTTTTAGAAATGATGTAAACAAGTTCACAGAAGTTACCAAAGAATTAAAAACTGACAGTCTGTTTGGTTGGTGGAATATTGTGATCCCGGTAGATGTAAACAATGATGGTAAAAAAGATTTAGTGCTTGGAAATTTGGGTTTAAATGCAAAATTTAAAGCGAGCAAAGAAAAACCTTTTCATTTGTACATCAATGATTTTGATAAAAATGGAAGCTGGGATACTTACCTGGCATCCAAAAGCAAAGAGGGCAAACTTTATCCCGTAAGAGGCAGACAATGTTCTTCTGAACAAATGCCCTTTATTTCAGATAAGTTCAAAACTTATGATCAATTTGCGAAAGCCTCTCTTGAAGAAATTCTGGAAGGAAAAATGGATGGCACTACCAAAAAAATTGCAACTGAATTCAGGAGTCTCATTCTTTATAACAAAGGGAGTAATGGCTTTGAAGTTTCGCCTTTGCCCAAAGAAGCTCAACTTTCTACTTTACAAAGTATGGCTTTTTATGATTTTAATCAGGATGGAATTTCTGATTTACTAATCGCCGGAAATTATTACAACAGAGAAGTTGAAACCGCACGTAATGACGCAAATGTTGGACAAATTTTTATCAATACTCCTCAAGGGCAATGGGTACCTGTATTAAATGCCATGTCAGGATTAAAATTGCAACACGATCTTAGAGAAATGCGCATTGTAAGAGGAAAAAATAAACATATGATCATTGCTGCCAATAATAATCAAGTGCTTCAGTCATTTCTTATAAAATAGGATTGGCAAAGATTTTAAATTACATTAAACAATCTAAATCTGCTCTTGTTACTCCATTGTAGTTTGAAAACAAGGATTCAATTTTAAGACCTTCAGAATGGCGATAATTATTACAGAAGAGTGTATCAATTGCGGGGCATGCGAACCGGAATGTCCGAATAATGCCATTTACGAAGGTGGAATTGAATGGGCCATGGCTGATGGAACGAAATTAAGCGGTCTATATAAATTGGAAGACGGCACTCAGGTAAATGCGGATGATAAATTAAAACCCGTAAGCAACGAATATTATTATATCGTACCCGATAAATGCACGGAATGTAAAGGTTTTCACGAAGAACCGCAATGTGCCGCAGTTTGTCCGGTAGATTGTTGCGTTCCTGATCCTGATCGAAAAGAAAGCGAAGCTAAATTATTAAATCGCCAGTCTAAACTACATTTGGTTTGATTTTGAGAAATTCAATTTTTAAAGAAATTTTTCATTCTCTTCAGGCGATGTTTTTAGCTTCTTAAACCAAATCCAGATCCATAATCCATCAACTCTATTCTTTCATCTATACACCCAAAATCACTACTCTTCGTGGTACTTCGTGACTTTGTGGCCTCGCTTTTTTCGGGATCTTCATTTTAATTGATATTTACTAATAGTCGGTAATACTATTCATCTTTTTTTTGCCACGAAGACGCAAAGGCACAAAGGACCACTAAGTTTTTCCACTTCGTGGTACTTTGTGTCTTCGTGACTTTGTGGCCTCGCTTTTTTCGGGATCTTCATTTTAATTGATATTTATTAATGTTCGGACATACTATTCATCATTTTATTGCCACGAAGGCGCAAAGGCACAAAGGACCACTAAGTTTTTCCACTTCGTGGTACTTCGTGTCTTCGTGACTTTGTGGCCTCGCTTTTTTCGGGATCTTCATTTTAATTGATATTTATTAATAGTCGGTAATACTATTCATCTTTTTTTTGCCACGAAGACGCAAAGGCACAAAGGACCACTAAGTTTTTCCACTTCGTGGTCCTTTGTGTCTTCGTGACTTTGTGGCCTCGTTTTTTCGGGATCTTCATTTTAATTGATATTTATTAATAGTCGGTAATACTATTCATCCTTTTATTGCCACGAAGGCACTAAGGCACTAAGGACCACTAAGGAATTAAGCGCTTAAGTTATCGATGTACCTAACGAATGTTCTTCCATAAGTAATTTACAGCTGCATTTGATAACGCAGCATTTTTCCGAAAAAGCATGCGGTATAAATTACATTTTCTGAAAATTGGTCCTGGTTGTTCCTTTTTTGTTAACAATTGTTAGTTGATAAAATCCTGCTGTCCATCCCGCCAGGGAAATTGTTTTTTCATACGAACGAACGTTTGTTAGTTCATGTATCAGTTTTCCGTTTAAGTCCATGATGGCAATGGTTTCCAGGGGCGATGCCGAACTAATGGTAAGCAAATCTGTGGTAGGATTCGGATAAACATCCACCCCGTTTTTTGCTTTCGGATCATTTGTTCCGGTGATGGTCAGATCGACCTCAATAGTTCGATTATAAGTTCCACAGGGATTGGTGATGGTGAGTTTTACCTTATAAATTTTGGCAGAATCATAGGTATGGACCGGGTTGAATTCGGTAGAAGTTTGTCCGTCGCCAAAAGTCCATAAATAAGTTTCTCCATTGCTGGAATTGTTTTTAAACTGCACGGTTCTTCCGGAAACAATAGACCAGGTATAATTGATTGAAACTGCATTTGCCAATGAAAGTCTTTTAATCGTGATCGCATCATTGGACAGATCAGATTTTACGTGCATGGCAATTCTTTTATCTCCCTGAAGGGTGTACCTCGTTTGATGTGGTCCAGGACCATCAAGATAGCGCGGGTTTCCGCCTAAACCTGCATCAAAGTAATATCTAGGGTTCTGGAGATCGCTTGTTGGAGTTAAACGAATTTGTTTACTATAACATCCTGGATTAGGATCCAAAGTAAAATCGGCGGTTCCTGTTTCAGGATATTTCTCCCGGATCTCTACTTTATCAATGGCCGTGCGATTGTTATGACCTCTTAAAATCTGGAACTCTACCACTACTTTTTTACCCTTAAATTCAGAAAGATCGTAAGCCAGCCAATACCAGGAAGTATCTACTGGAGTCCAGTTCATCGTGGGCGTCGCTTCATGTGTTTTAATTTCCAATGAGCGACCTGATAAACATTCCTTCTCGAGATGTGTAGTTCCGCAAACTTCTTTAACCACGATCCGGAAACTATCCTGATAAATACTGGTTGAAAAAGAATGATGTGCAAAATCCAAATATAAATAGGGTTCTACTGCTGTAGATAAATCAGCTATTTTCGATGTAATGACAATGGGTTGATTTCTGTATACCTGATTCGGATTGTCAAACAACAAAACATTGTCTAAAATTCCCTTTCTGTTTTGGGCGCGTACGGTATTCCAAGTAGAATTATCTAGAGGATTTTGGAGCAACCAATTTGAAGGGAAGCTGCTTGCAACAAATTCTTCTACCATAGGATAGCTGCCTGTTTTTTCCGGGAGCTGAATCAAATCAACAGTCACATCCAAAGTATCGTTGTAGGGGTTTTGATCGCCGAAGTGTTCGACCCACGCTATGATCACTTTTTGCTGCGTGCCGGTTACGAAAATTCCCTTTTCAAATTTTAGCTCCAAAGTATCGTATGGAGCAATACTTAATGCATATGTTTCGGAAACAAGGCCATTGTCTGATTGCGCATAAATGGTAAATTCATCAATTGGGGTGGTACTTCTATTGATAATTTTGAATACCGGCGAAACATAAGCTTCATCGCAGGTGTAATAGCTTGAAGTTGTATTCGCCGAAATGTCAAGACCCAAATCTGTATGAATATTGCAACCGATCAGGGTGTCAGGACTTGCTATGGCCAATTCCCTTCTACTCAGTGCTGTGCCTTCATATCCGGAAATTGAAAACCACTTTTTGGCTCTTGGATTGTTATTTGGTAGTGTAAGAGTTGTTGCTGAACTGATGCCGGCAGGCTCCATATATTTTTCTCCCAATTGGTAGATTAAAAAACTATCCTTAGCAGATCTATTCCAACTAAGTTCCAGTTCATTTGGACAATACTTGCTTACTTGAAATCCCTGAACACCGCTGGTAATTGTGAAAAAATCACTTTGTACCGTATGAAGACCTTGACGAATATGTATCAAACAAGAATCGCTTGAAACATTATTGGGGATCACAAAATTACTCAACCTTGCCCCTGCTGCTTTCCTATCTATTTCAGACCAATGGATTCCACCATTGGTAGATAGTGAAATATAAATACTGTCTGAACCATAGGCTGTAAAATGAATTTGGCTGGATTCAGTAATATTAAATTGCTCTCCACCTATGGGGTAAGTCAATCGCAATTCGCGATCTTCAAACTCATAAAGGATAAAAAGATCTACTTCGTTGGATGGAATAAATTTGCCATCGATTTTAAGAATATACTCACCAGAAGTCGGTGCTAGGATTTCTACCTGTTCAAAATTATTTAAGGTGTCGGTTCCTTTGGATGCACCTGCAGCCAAAGTAGCTGCATTGGGGCTAGGATCCAATACCCAGGGTTTTATTTGCGTACCACTTGGATCTGTTACGATGCAATCCAAATCGTTTATAAGCGCTTTAGAAGCTAATAAAGAGGCTTCTTTTTCCGGCCAGTAAATCATAATTTTAGCAAGTGCTGTATTCGCAGGAATATTTATTTTGTATTCCAATTTTTGCCCTTGCGCGATTTTCATTTTTTGATAGCGTTTGCTTTCTATGAGTTTAAAAGCTCTATAGGCATTGATCACCCCGAATCCAAATTGGTAATCGGGTCCCAGGGTTCCAATGTCTGTAGCGGTATTCATAACAGCCGCTTTAATCAATGCAGACTCGGGATTTTGACCGCCATTAAAATTTTTATAGGCCTGGTACAAAAGCGCGCAAACTCCGGCAACGCCGGGTGCCGCTGCGGAAGTCCCTCCAAAAACGAGTGTACCGTTGTCCGGAGCGGTTGATAATTGATTGGTCCCTCTCGCTGAAATCTCAGGTTTTAATCTCCGATCGCGGGTTGGACCTCTTGATGAACTTGATTCAAGTGTGCCATCCAATCTCAGGTTTGCTACGGTTAAACAGTTTTTACCAATTTTATGCCCGCCTGTAACATTCCCCCATTGGTTTCCGGCTCCATAGCCACAATCTGAATTATTGGAATTGCCCGCAGAAAAAACATGGAGAAGTTCTCTGTTTTCAAATAGTTGCTTATCGACAATTTGGGCTTCGAGAGTATAACCCACATTACAACCATTGCTATATGATGAATTCGTGATGACTACTCCTTCATTTTGATGATAAGGCAAAGTGTTGTCCAAAAAATCAGGCTGATAGTTAATGACAAACAATTCTGCACCGGGAGCCATTCCTATAACTAATGGATCGTAGTTACCGGCTCCGGTCAACACCCCTGAAACTCCATCTCCATGTGTACCTACATCTGCCAGCACGTCATTGGTAATTCTGCCCTGAAAATCAATATGCGGCCCTACAAAGCCATCGTCGCGAACCATCACTTTTACACCCGCACCATCCAAAAATATGTTTTCTGCTCCATTGGCGGTAAGCATATTAACCCTGTGCAGACTTTGACCTTCGCGATCTTCAGGAACACCCGGTAAGGACTCGCAATCTAAAAACTTAACGAACGATTGTTCGGCCAGCCATTTCAATTGCATGTCATTTACCTGAGCATAAGTTATGTCACTGCTGGAATAAAATTTCCCCAATTGGATCGAATGGGATTTTAACAAATTTACACAGCTTGGAGTCAATGTATTTTGAAGAAACTGTATGACAATTTTTGAAGATTCGCCTATTTTTTGGCATTCATTTCCATACAATAAGTTTCTCGACAATTTGTGAGCAGCTGACAATCGGAAACAGGCCGTCAAGCCTTTTAAATCTAAGGCAGATCTTGATACTTCTTGTTTAATTCTGCATAAATAAGTTTGCTCCGGCACATACTCCAATATTTCAATTCCTTGATTGGACAAAAATTGTTGCTCAACTGCAGATAATACATGATCAAATGATAATAAGCGATAATAGTGTTGATCCCATAATTCAGATGCAAAAAAGGACAATCCTTCTGTGCGATCTCTTTCAGAAAAATGCAAACCATTGTGCCAATAAACGGTGGGTGTTTGTTGGGCAAACAAAGCATTGGATAAAACCAGGAAGCTAAAACTGAGAACTATCGATATTTTTTTCATTTGCAGCTTAAATAAGCTACGAATATAAACATCTCAGGCATTTTGAAAGATACTTTAACAAATAGCAGCGGTGTAAGGGACTAAACTTGTTAGCTTACTTCTTATCGGGATCGTAATTTTCTTTAACGATACTCATCAACCTGAGGCAAGGATAATCTAATAATTCAGGCAACTTGTGATTTGCTACCACCAATCTGTAAAAATGGTCCTTGTGAAATAAAACTTTGCCAAATTGCTTGATCTCCATAGAATCCACCGGTGCCAGCGTTTGAATGAGTACCATGGCTTGACCTGTAGTATTGCTCAAAGTTTTTAATTGATCTAACTGCATACCCGATGCCAATTTTTCTTTGGACTCAAATGCAATGAGCGATTTAACAGGTGTTTTATCTAAGGAACGATGATTCCACTTTTGTTCCCAGCTACCCAGATACTGATTTTCCAATACAAACTCCAGGATTCGCAATCCATCTTTTTTAAGTTGTTGAATGTCTTCATCCGTCAATAACCTCTTGGCGTCTATTCGGCCATAAGTGAGATTCTCGCAATCGCCAGATTTGAGATCTGTCCATTCTGTTGCTTTTCTTGAGCAAGCGATGGTAATAAATAAACTTAGCAGACATATACAATAGCGAATCATGTTTGTAAACTTTTTAAAAAGGAATTGACAATTAGTGCAAAACGACTATTCCTGAATCCGAAGAGCAGCCATAATATAAAACAGATCATAATACTAAAACCCAAAGTCAACATGGAGATCAATCGGAACACCCATGTAAGGTCTTCGGTCGCAAGGGTATAAACTCCGATTTTTGAGATGTTCATATTGTATAAGGTAAGCAAATTGACTTTTAAAAGAATGATGAGAGACATTATGGTCAAACTCAAAAGGAGATATTTCAGTTTTGGTTTCCAAAGCATAGGGCTGGCTACAAACAGCGCGATTAGAAATGCAAGTGGGACCGTAAAAAGTTGAAAAATGTACAATTGAATAGAATGACTTGAAATCTTGTATTCTTTCATTTGATTTTTGCGTGCAAAATCATGCTCTGCCTGAATAACTTCCGGGTTTCCGTACCTCAGGTAAAAAATATTTGAATCAAAATTTCCGGCTGCATCCTGATAATTCTGCGTTTCGATGTATGCCTTTGGGAAAGAGGCCTTCAAGAATAACTCTATAGAAGACCTAAAAGAGTATTGAATGGCTGATTGCACAGGATGAAAACTTTGGAGGAAAATGACGATGGCATAAACCCCTAAAAAGAGTAACAGAAACTTGAGGATTTCTTTCATACTACTGTTCCATATGTTTTTTAACCTGAGCGATCCAAACCAACCACATCAGAATAGCGATCAAAGTAAAAATGATGACCCCGCCATGCAGATGTAAGAATTCAAATCCATTTTTCCAATGCACCCCGGCAATATAGAGACCTGCGATTCGGAATAAATTGAGTGTTGACAAAACCAAAAGACCATAAAATAAACCTTTCAATTTATGCTTCCAGGCCACAAATGGAAAAGTGATGATAGCGCATATATACAAAGCAGTTGCTTCGATACCATCGCAACCATTTTTAATGCTGACTCTGAATTCATCACCAACAATATTATCTTCCATTGTTTCCGTTTTAAACTGCATCCAATTCAGCAGTATATTGGAAAGATAAGCTTGTTTATTCAACAAGGGACCCATGATATAATTTTCGTAAAAAGGAGAATAATAAAAAATGTAAAACAAAGACATCAGCAGAATAAAAGCCGATAGAAATCTGAATATAGGAGATTTGGAATTCCACCAGATTTTTAATGCAGACATATTAAATGATTTCGTGTTATAATTTAAAACTGTTGGTATTCAAATTTGACTTCATATTTTAAGAGCTCTTTCCTGCTTTTGAACGATAAAATCCCAATAAATTATTGCTTATTGAAAAGGAGTAAGACGTGAATAAAATAAGCTAATATGGGCACTGTTACAATCATACAAATAATGTCGGCGGTTGTATATTCTCCCCAGATCAAATATATGAGGACCCAACCAACAACGGCCAGAACGCAAGCAATCAAGAAGGCTTTATCAAATACATTGCGATCAAATGGAAAATGCAGCATTTTATAATTTAAGCTACAAAGTTAATAGGTTTCTTGTGAATGGGGAAGGTGGATGGTTGATAGTTGATAGTTGATAGTTGATAGATGCCCCGACATGAAGGAGCCTCTTTTAACAATAACTTGCTGATGACTGGAGTTGGTGGTTGGTATTTCCGACATGAAAATGCTTTTTATTATGGATAAATGATAAATCGATTCATCTTCTGTTCGGAAAACAGAGTTTTCCTTTCGCCCCAGCGTATCCCGCTTTGAAAAAATTTGGCGTGTATATTTTACACTAATAAAGCGGGAGGAGACTACGCAGAGCAGGGCCAATATATACGAGACACCAAAGAAATGGCATGCGAAGTCTCAAGAAAATGTCATCAGCATCTCAGAATTGGTAAAAAAAAAGGGCGATGTAAAACACCGCCCTTTTTTTATAGATTGATTTAACAACTAGTCTTTAACAGTAGATCTCTGAGCGAAATTGTAGATCGCTACAGAAGCAAACGTAAGAATAAGCAAACCAAAGATGAATAAACCCCACTGAGTCATTGTAGGAACTGGAGTTCCACCAATGGTCAAGAGTTTTTTACACTCTGAACCTAAACAACCAACAGCTGCAGGATCTCCGGCAGAATTGAAAATGCTTAAGTCGTAAGTATTTCTTGCACCGTTGTTGTTCGCAAGGAAGATGGTAAATGAACCACATTCTGGAATTTCAAGTGAATAACTTACGTTGGTACCCATACATACAGCACCTGGAGAACCCATATTGATAGGCGGTGCATAACAAGGAGCACCTGCAGCAGTCCATAATAAAATTGGGCCTGTTCCAGTATAAGCAAATGTAATATTACAGTTAGCAACAGCAGCAGCAGTCCAGTTAATGGTAACACACTGAGGCGCTAACAATAAGTTTTGGAATTGGTAAGTTTCCCAGTAAGGAGCAAAATAACCTGGGTTGGTACAAGTACCACCTGGGCAAGCTGAAGCACCTGTTGTTAAAGGCACACCTGTTTGTCCTGTAAAACCTCCTGATTTGAAGGTATCGCAATTATAAGCAGCAGGTTTCATACCATTCATAGCGGTTCTGATAGGGAAAATGGATCCTCCACCTCCACCAGCGAATACCACTCCGGTAGAAAAAAGTATAAATAATATAGCTAATTTTTTCATGATTCTATGTTTAAATAATTATTGGTGAATTAAATGCGGCCTTCGTAAACAGCTCTCAAATAGTAATTGATATCGTTTACATTAACTGGTCTTGAGATTGCTCTAGGAACCATACCTTGATTAGCAACATCGATGCTGATAATCAATTTTTGGTTAGCGATATCAAATAAAAATGTAATTCCTCTTCCAGCAGATTTTTCAATATACTTAAAAAAGTAATTGTTAGCTTCTTGAAAGCTTGTAAAATTGAATCTGGAAAGATTTGCAACATACTCAGGAGCTAAATCTTGCAAGGTAGCATCCAAAACGATAAGCCCATCTGGTGTAACAGTGGCCGATCTTTGTGCATTGGCTGTATTGATCGTAAAAATCAAACATACAAATGCCATTAATTTAATTAAATTATTCATGGTATTGGTTTAAAAAATATTGTGAAAAAAAGGTTTAAAATATCTAACCAATACAATCCGGAAGGACAATAGAGCAACCTTTGTGCTGACATGCATCACGCTCAGGATTGATTGGATCATAAAAACGACCTAATGCTTTTACCAAGTCAGACCCTGCTAGCATAATCGATGAATGAGTCTTGGTTTAGCGCGGACATAGAATGCCCTTAGGCTGGTACAAAATTAGAAAGAATATGTTTTTGGTACCCCCTCGAAAAGGGTATTTTTTATATTATGTTTAATATTAATGTATAAATTACTCATCATTCATTGTTGGTAAGTTATCTTCAGATTTTTTGAGTCCATAATCGCTTTTGGAATGAAGCCAAAATTAATATAAAACCGAATTCAAATTTTTTCAAAGTCAAAATTATTAAATGAAGGCTTATCATCTGCCATTTTATACTCCAAACTTACTCGGGATGTGCTTAAGACTATTTATGAGTTGAGCATTATTTTAATTATGCAAATAAGGCTTTAGAGCGTTTAAGTCTCTATTTTGAAGCACAGAAAATTTTCAAAAATGTTGTCCGTTCACCTATCAATAAAAAAAGCCAGCAGAACGCGGGGGGTTCGGCTGACTTCAGAACTAGTTTACAAGGGTTTTCTTGAGATTATTCGGGGTCGTGGTCAGAATAATGGGTAAAGACAAGAAAACCTGTAGGGTTAAAAATCTTAAAAGCTTCCTAAACAATTTCAAAAAGCTTCTCATACTCTGTATAAAATATTCATCATCAATACCTTTGTCTAGAACTCTTTCAAATGTCCATTTTGTCTGGAGTCCGACATCGCCGCGGTTATTGCATTCAAATGTCCGCAACGACAGTGCAAACTTAGTTGGCAGGAACCGACCTAAAAAGGGTGTTTTTCCTGTTTCCGGAGGGGATAAATCCTGTTATTTTAGGGGATTAAGGTTGAACCAAGCCATGCTTTATGGCATGAAGCACTAAACCAATTCGGGATCTAACATGGAGTTTTTGAAATAAATCGTCTCGATAACCATCAATAGTTTTAGGACTCAAGTGCATAAGATCCGCGATCTGTTTATAGTTTAATTCCGTGCAGCAGAGCACTAAGAATTCAATTTCGCGTTCTTTTAGTGGTGACATCATTTGCGAATCGCCCGGAATACCTTCACTCTTAAAGGAGTCAATCATTACTTTGGCCACATAATCTGAATAATAAAATCCTTTGGTCATGACAGAATGAATCGCTAAAAACAATTCATCTTCCTCGGCATCTTTTAGCACATATCCTTTTGCGCCACTTTTAAACATTTTGATGACCGACATTTCATCGTCATTCATGGTCAGGCACAAGATCCTCATTTGAGGATAGTTCTTTTGAATCCATTCAGCCGTTTCCCAACCGTTCATAAGGGGCATATTGATGTCCAATAGGACTAAATCGGGCAACTGATCCAGAACAGTTAATTTTTCTGTTAATTCCCGCCCATTGCGACAAGTAAAGATGACTTTGAATTCATCCCGGGCATTTAATAAATTGGCAATGGCCTGAACCATCATCGTATGGTCATCAACAATTGCAATTTTTACAGGCATATCTATGGTGTTGCCGGACAAGTGATTTTGTAAAAGTTCCTTTTTCTGGGCTTGAAGTTAGTTCTATATTTCCATTTATCAGTTGAATGCGCCCATTGATATGTTTTATTCCGATACCCATGTCGCCTTCATTTTCTCCTTGAGTCAGTACAAAACCCTTGCCATTGTCCTCTATCCGAATTATTAATTCATGAAAGAGATATTCCAGTTGGATCAGGATCTTTGAACATTGTGCATGTTTAAGAGCATTTGTTATCACTTCCTGGATCACGCGATAAAGTATTATTTTTCTTTGTTGTTCGATTTCAAAACGAATTCCGGATTCCTTTAGATCGACCTCTATGATTTTCATTTGGTTTATTCGCTCGGTATCTTTAGTCAACAATTCAATGAGTGGGTATTTTGCAAGCGCGCCCGGGTCTAAAGATTTTGACAAACGTCTGATTTCTTCCAAAGCTTTACTAATCACCTCAAATAAATTTGGAAAGCGCTCATCCTGGTATTGTTTGAGTAATGATTGGGTTTGAATTTTGGCAATGGTAACCAACTGCCCAATATTATCGTGAAGTTCAAATCCAATTTGTTTTAAGGTCTCTTCCTGAATCTCCAATTCCACCCGGGTCAGCTCTAGTTGATATTTGTTTTTTAATTCCTCCTTTTCACGGATAAACCTGTTCTTATTTCTGAGATAATAAAGCAAGAAACCCAATAAAAGTATAAACAGGATGGCTACAACCAGGCAGCCTATGATGATACTGAAAATGACTTCTCTTTCAAGCATAGCAATCCGAAAAATATGCACAAATACATAAAGTAGCTTAAAAATATAGTGACTTTACGCATGGCTGAAAGTAAATCAATGTAATGTTCGAATAGGTAATTATACATTGCCATATAAGGTATGTTGATCATATAAAATGAAAACAAGCCTACAGCAATCCAAAACATGACATCCTTTTTCAATTGAATGATGCGATCGCTTTCTACCAATTGTTTTAAATAACAAACTGCAGCCATGCATAGTACTATGGAACCTAAAGTAAAACTGTAGGTATGCAGTGATTTAAAAAGTATTTGAATAAACGCGATATTCAAAGCGAAAAACAAGAGATAGATACCCAATGCTACGGTCAATATTATTCTGCAGACTCCAACTTTGAGGTTACGGATCAATAAATAGGTCCACATGACAATAATGATACTCGTCGTCAAATTGTAATATGGCAAGTTAAATGCCAGTTTATTGGCTTTAAATACTGATTGGGTAAGAATAATACCTAAAAGATCACTGACAAATATGAAGCCCAGAATATAGGGAAGTGTATGTAGCGTCGTGCCTGATAGTTTCCTAAAAAAGTATAGGCTTATGATCAAACATAGTGCTTCTGAAGCAATGGCA
Source organism: Saprospiraceae bacterium (assembly GCA_016719615.1). Classification (NCBI taxonomy): domain Bacteria; kingdom Pseudomonadati; phylum Bacteroidota; class Saprospiria; order Saprospirales; family Saprospiraceae; species Saprospiraceae bacterium. Next base: position 699,704 of record JADJYQ010000005.1, on the reverse strand, counting down.
ACATCTTGTAATATACTAGCCACGCTTTACGAAAAGTTTAAGCGCTTAGTATTGGCAACCTGAATTAATGGGACATAAAACATCTGCATTTTTTAATAATGAAGAAGAAGTACAAGGGTTGGGCGGTGGACATAAACCTGCGTGGTTTAAACCAGTGAAAGCTTTGACGGCATCATTCTGACCAAAAAGCCAGTTCAGAAAGTCAGTTTCAGACATATTTTCGGGTTTAAACAATGATTTAGGAGCATTCCAGGGGCCATTAGGATTCACTTCAAACAAATCAGGATCGAAATCTATGTCTTCTCCAACTTCGTTTCTGTAGGTTGGGACAAACATTATAGAAAGATGATTTCTGTGACTATAAGGAATGGAATCTGAATATTCAGAAGTTCCTACTTCCGGATAAACAATTGGGTAAACTCGCAAACCTGAAAAATTGACAGACAAATTATTCTCTTTCACCTGATCTTCGACAGCAGCAATAAAATCCTTGAGCTTTTGTAAATCAAAGGTAAAATACCTACTATCGGCAAAATTAGCACCATACTGACCCGGATTGGTACCTGAAAATGTATCATTGATAATGGCCTGCCTTTGGTCCCGGTATTTAGCGACCATCCGAATCATATCTTTATAAGGTATTTTGTCAAAAGCGGCTGAACCAGGGTTCAAGTTTTGTTGCGAAGGACCATTTTCTTTTTGTGCCAACAATGAATTTGACATACATAAACCAAAAAGCATAAAGATTATTACAAAAGCAGATAAATAGGGCTGGAGGGATAATTTTTTCATAATTGGGAAAAATATTTCTCCAAATGTAATTAACAAAATTTGTATTAAAAAACGAAGAATCTTATTTTTAAATATAAATCGTTGATTATCTGCAATATACTTATTATAAAAACCGTGTATTTCTTTTAAAAAAGGGTGTTTTCACTATTTAAGGGGGTGAAAACACCGGGGTGTTTTCACCCCCCCTCTTGGATAGAGAAATTTATAAACATTCCATTTCTAATTGAAATTCATATGTCTCTATTTTAGGACCCAATTTCGATTTGGCATGTGCTAATGGCTAAAGAAAGACTGCTGCTCATAGAAATCAGCTGGCAGATTAGATTTCCTTGCTAAGCTTGCGTTTGGCTGGAAGTTCAGGCTCCTCACCAAAATAAGTTCTCTATTGCAATTAAAATTTCTGCATTGGGCAGGCAGGGAGGAAGACCAAGCCTTTTTTCAATGAATATTAAGGAAAAGGGATTCTGAGCTCATCAAGCCCGAAAACAGGGATTTTGGAAATTCTTTAAAGAAGCGGAGGAAGAGGGATTCGAACCCCCGGACCTGTTACAGTCAACGGTTTTCAAGACCGCCGCGTTAAACCGCTCTGCCATTCCTCCTGAGCGCATTATTTGCAATCGGCTGCAAATATACAAGGATATTTAAAAGAGTTAAACGGATTCCTTTCGACAAATGCCTAACAATCCTTGAAAATATATCAATGAATGAATCTCATTTGAAAAACATTAAGAATTCTCGCTTTTAATTTTTGTAAGTTTGGATTCAAATACAAAAAATGAGCGGTATGCATATATTAAAAATTTCTGTTTTTGTTCTTGGAATTGCATCTTTAATGACCCAGTGCAAGCCAAAAGAAAGCAATAATTCTCCGGAAAATCCAGCAGATATAGAGCTTCTGCCTTCCGATGCTTCTGCTGAGTTTCCAAATGCCGGAATTGCGTCGATGGATTACCAAAAAGGACAATTTACTTACCAGATTACAGGCGATTATAAATTAGGGGAACAGACTTCAGATGCGCCGCAAAAAATGTGTGCAAACTCAGCTCAGGGCCAACATATCCATCTCATCGTTGACGATAAACCATACGAAGCAAAATATGACAGCTCTTTTCATTACCTAATCTCAGATGGGATTCATTACATCTTATCATTTTTGTCGAGATCTTATCACGAAAGCATCAAAACAACTCAGGCATCTGTGGTTTTAAAAGCCACCATTCAAGATAGTTCATTCAAAAAAGTAGAACCTGTTAATGATCCTATGCTATTTTATTCCAGACCAAAAGGCTCATACATTGGGGAAGATGCTAAAAATATCATGTTGGATTTTTATTTGGTCAATTGCAAGCTGGGTGAACAGTATAAAGTGAAAGCTGAAGTTGCTGGAAAAGAATTCACTATAGACAAGTGGCAAGCTTATTATTTAAAGAATTTGCCCATGGGCGAACATACTTTAAAACTTACATTAGTGGACTCTTCCGGAAATCCGGTCAATACGCCATTGAATCCTGTCAGCAGAACTTTTGTTTTACAGGCACAACCCGGTCAGTAATTCAAAGCTTTGCATGACTTAAAAATTATTCTATATTTGCAGCCCATTCTAAACAAACTGGTGGCTATAGCTCAGCCTGGTTAGAGCATCGGATTGTGGTTCCGAGGGTCGTGGGTTCGAGTCCCATTAGCCACCCATCTTTTGAATTTGAATCGATCATATGCCAATAATTTAGCTTCAAAGCAAGCACGCGTATTTATATCGTAGTTCATCGTGATATATCATTGAATTTTGAAACCAGACGCTTCCCGCCCAAATTTGCATTTATAATATAAGCAACTGAATTTAAATCTGGTATTTTGATCCATGAATTGGATACACTTTCCCCAATAGATATGCATCGACCATCTAATGAATTGACGGACCACCCAAATTTGAAGGATTGGCTTGAAATAAGCATAAATTCGCCTTTTCTGTGGACTATTTTTTGATCCGTTTTTTCCAACTCGTGTGAAATCACAGGTTCGTATAAAACCTTGACCTCTACACGTTCACTTAAACATTGAACATCGGGTTTTCGAATGACCCAATCATAGAAATAATAATAATAACTATCGCCATTGTTGGATGTCAACAGACGGATTTTGTCTTGAATAAAAAGAGGATAATAAAATCCGACATCACTCCTTTGAAGTTTAGGGCTATTTTCACCAAATGACCTCTGATTTTGTTCGAGATTAGTAGTAAGGGTATATAGTTTATCGGATGCAGGAATTAAAAAACCCAAATAGACCTGATTTTTTCCTTCCACCAAATAAACCTCCTTAGTGCCAATTCGCATTCCGAGATCATTGAGCAAATCAATAATTCTCATACCGGGAAAATCAGTATATAGGCTTATGGAATCCAGAAAAATATCTTGATAAACATTAAAATGCATTTGCGCATTGAGAAATGAGGCATGATATGCAGAATTATTGAATAAGGGCTTATACAGTCCGCCATGCACAAAAGGATAAACAAAATTTTTATAAGTTTCTGCCCAATAAGTTCGACTAGCTTCCAGGCTATCAGTTACAAAAGTGCTTCCTGAGAAAACCGGAATTAAATCATTTTCATTTTCATACCACAAAGTTTCTTCTGCATCAGATTTTAAAATAGCAGGTGCTTTGGAAATTAAAGTATCGCTAAGAATGGTTGGTGGTAAAACAGGAGGAGCGATCACGAGATTCAAAGTGTCCGTATAAACGTCTTCACAAAATCCTTTTGCTTTTGCAAAATATTTTCCGGTTTGGCTTACTACAATTTTTTGCGCTGTGCGCTGATCAGACCAAACCACAGCTGCGGCAGGCATCACAGACAATTCTAAAAACTCAGCATTACACAAAATAAAATCATAATTGTGGCTTAAAGAAAACGATTGAACCGGATTTCGAATAAATGCAATGTGATTTGAAATCTGCAAACATTGGTTGCTGTCAAGAGCCGAATAAAAAAACAATCCCTCTTCTTGAACCCGAATGGAATCTAAGTTTGATCCAGTATTCCAATGAACTTGAGCGTAATTTCCAGAAGCACTGATAAGGGTATCTATTTGATCACAATAATAAACGACTTTTCTTTCAATTCCCGCTCCTAATTCCCGAATACATCGGCCTTCTTCAACGACATAATGTTTATCTGCAGACAATTTAAAGTGTTTATCAATAATTCCTGAAGGCCAATAAATCATCAGACTATCGACATTAGAAAAACTTTTAAGTCCAAAATGAACATTAAGTGAATTTTGAATCCCAAATGCTTCTCCCCCATGTAATTCTCTCGATTGAAAAAGCGAACCGGTATATACAACTATGCGTGCTCCAATGCCATTTATATTGGAGTTTTTACCTTTTAAAGTAAATTTAATAAAATGATTTTCATTTCCTGAATTGATCCACAACTGATCTTTTTGATTGTTGGGAGTATTGAGTAAATCCGCATGTAATGCATAAATATCAATAAATCCATCGGAGTTAAAATCTCCATATGCACAAGTGCTAAAATTTGCATCTTGTAAGGGCGTGTGTACTTTTGTAAAATGCATGTGTCCATCATTCAACCATAATTCGGAGGCATTGCCTGAAACTAAAACATCGATATCCCCATCATTGTCAAAATCGGCAGGAATTGCCTGAATGATAATGGCGCCGGAGTTAAAACCGGAAGCAAGAGTAATTTCTTCAAATCCATGATCTGATTTCTGCCTGAATAATCGGCAAGGAGTGTAATGATTGATGACCAGACAATCTTTCAAGCCATCATTGTCAAAATCTTCGAAAATGCTTATCCAACTTTGATCTCCAATATCCAAGCCATACAAATCCGCTGATGAACTCCATTTCCCTTGATCATATAACCATAACTGATTTAATCGCCTGGGATCCGTACTGTCTTCTACGCCAGCTCTGCACTTTGATATATATAAATCCGGGTCGCCGTCATTTTCCAAATCCGTCCAAATACAACCATAATTTCCTGCATCAAAACTTGGATCCGCAAAACCCATTTGAATGATATTAAGATCGCGTTGCAATAAACCTGCGCCATTATTCATGTAGATTCTGTTGACTTCATTGTCGTCACAAAGTGTAAAATCAAGCCAGCCATCGCGGTTCAAATCATAAATTGCTGCAGCCTGAGATAAAAAATAAGTATCGTCTATCAAAGTTTTTGTAAACCCGGATGCATTTTGATATAAAATATGCACCTGAGTTCTCTCCCCACTGATTAAAATATCATTAAAACCGTTGCGATCGATATCCGCTACATTAATAGACCAGGCCGGGAAGGTGTTATGATAATCTAAAGACTGCCAAAAAAATTCGCCGGAACCCAATTGCAGTCCCATCCATAAATGTTTTGCCTGATCGAGGATCAATAAATCATCCAATGCATCGCCATTGATGTCTGCACATGCCACGGGTATGCCACTATAAAATGATTTGTTGGTTGTTTTGTGCGTCCAATTATATTGCGCCGCAGTAAATTGCGCTATGAAATTAAAAAAAAGTATAAAAATAAGGTGGGTGCTACCTTTGTGCATAAATTATATTTTTTACAAATATAAAGAAACGCAAGAGAATCAATGAATTTAAAGTTATTCGCAGACCGATTAGAAATCTACTTTAACTATTATGTAAAATCAAAAACCATTTTTCAAATCCATTCTCCATTTATTCATCATTTTCTGAATGCTGTTTTTGATGCTGATCGCATCTATTATGATTTTCGAACCATAGAACAATACTGGCGGCAGATCATGGATGATGCTCATGAAATTCCGAGCAGTGAATTCGGTAGTTTGCATCAACAATCATTGAAACAGGTAAAAACCTTTGCCGCCAAAGCAATAAGTCAGCCGTCACATTATGAAATATTATACCGCTTGGTCTATTATTTAAAACCGCAAAAGAGCCTTGAGTTAGGAAGTTGCTTAGGTATGAGTAGTTTAGCAATGGCATTAGGAAACAGGGAACAATTGTTGACAACCGTTGAAGGCAATACATTCCTCGCAGAATATTGTAAACAGACTTTTGATAAATATCAAATCAATAACATCCATGTAATAAACCTCTTGTTTTCAGAATTTTTAAAAGACCATCAACTTGAAAGCTATAATCTTGTTTTTTTAGATGGCGATCATCATTACGAAGCCACTTTGAAATATTCAAAACGGATTCTTGCTTCCTTATCTGCAAATTCTGTTTTCGTATTGGATGACATTCATTGGTCAAAAGGAATGAATCGCGCATGGAAAGAAATCATTCATTGGCCAGAAGTCCAATGCAGTCTGGAAACACAACGTTTAGGCTTTCTTTTTAAATCTCCGAAAATTACGAAAGGAAATTTTGTGTTTATTCCTTATCGTTTCAAACCCTGGAGCATTGGCTTATTTGGCTAAAAGCAAACATGGCATGACTTTATTTCATAAAACCTAAACGAGGTCTGTTAAAGACATCTCTGCGATCCTTACCGGGAACGAAAGATTGCACGTCTTCCAACTCTATGATATTTTGGCTGACCAATTGAAGTTCCGCTTCGTCCAAATTTGATAATCGAATATTCTGGTAACGAATAATTTCTTCGCAAATGGATCTGACCAATCTTGCATTACCAAAAAATCTATCTTTTGAATGGAATAAATAGGCGAGATAGGATTTCAAATGGGTTTCTGCAGCATCTGAAATTCGGAGATCTGCATCATTAAACATTTTTAAAGCGATTAAAAAAAGCTCTTCTTCTGAATAATCTTCAAATTTTAAAATTTTATCGAATCGACTACTCAAGCCTGGGTTTGACTTTAGAAAAGCTTCCATGGGTTCCGTATATCCGGCTACAAAAACAAAAAATTGACCGCGCTGATCTTCCATTCGTTTCAAAAGCGTTTGAATGACTTCACTTCCATAATCAGCATGAGTCTGACCAGTACTTGTCAAAGCATAAGCTTCATCAATAAATAAAACGCCACCCATCGCTTCCTCGATCTTTTCAGAAGTCTTGATGGCTGATTGGCCAAGATAACCTGCAACAAGCCCCTGGCGGTCTGTTTCAAGCATGTGACCTCTTTCGAGAATACCTAAAGCTTTATAAATTTTAGCAATAATTCTTGCCACTGTACTTTTTCCGGTACCTGGATTTCCAAGAAACACGGTGTGTAAATAATGTTGATTTAAAACTTCCTTTCCGGATTTTCTGGCGAACTGAACAATTTTTACCAATTCCCTAATTTCTTTTTTAACATTTTCTATACCGATCAGTCTATTGAGTTCGGACATGGCGAGGTCTAATAATTCCTGATCAATGGGAATGAGTGGCTTCGAACGCAATCGTTCCAAATGTATTTTTCGCACATCCTCTATGGTGATTAAGCTTAAAGAATCAACATCTGCATCACCGGGTGCTTCACCATTCATGATTCGTATTCCCAGATTTATTTTCGCTTTATCGACCAAATCGAATACGAATCTTGCATTCCCAAAAGTATGATCTCTGTTTCGAAAAGCGTCTAATATCAAATGATGCAAATCTTCTTTAGCATCTTCATTAAAACTCACTGCTTTTTTTAACATCGCGAATTCAGCAATTTCATAAAGTTCCTGAGGCAGATAATCCTGAAACTCAAAAAACAATTTGATGCGAGATTTCAAACCTGGATTTGAATCCAAAAAATATTTCATTTCTTTAGGATAACCCGCCATGATAACCGCAATGTCACCATCGCCATTCGACATTTCTTTTACTAAAATTTCGATCACTTCGCGACCAAAATCTTTGCTGTCGTCATTCGTGCGGGCCAATGCATATGCTTCATCAATAAACAAGACCCCACCCCGGGCTTTTTCGATAACTTCTTTGACTTTTGGAGCTGTTTGTCCAATATATTCTCCTACCAATTCCGCGCGATCCGCTTCATAAACATGTCCTTTGCTCAAAACGCCCATTTTCTTGTATAGTCTGCCCATCATTTTTGCAATGGTCGTTTTACCTGTACCGGGATTGCCATAAAATATAGAATGTAGGGCCAATTTTTCCAATTCATGGATTCCCTTTTCCTCTCTTAATTGTAAAAACTTAACATATTGGGTATGCTCTTTGACTTGTTTTTTGATTTCCTGCAAACCAATCAATTGGTTCAACTCATCTAATACCTCTTCAAGACTTTCCTCATAGACTTCGTGTCCTGGCAAAAGAATGGGATCAGATTTATAGGGTAAAGTTATTGGAGGAATCCCTTCTTCAAATCCGAAGCCAATTTCAAATGGCATTACCGCCAGCAAATGATCCAGAAATACGACTTCTACCGTGTACAATCCCTCCCACCAAGATCCTTTCACATTTGAACCCCATCCAGCCGTTATAAAAATATTTTCATCTTCTTTTCGCACGGGCACAAGGCGGATCACCTGTCCTTTCAGTTCTCTTGATTCATTGAGGAACTTGATAAACAATTCGCATTGCCAATTTGCTTGATTGCAATTATTTTTTAAAATGAGTTCTGCATATACATATCGCGTTTCTTCTCCTTCAAAAATCTTCAAAAATCGCCTTTGTTCAACTGGAATGTCTTCGAAGGGGCCTTCGTATAATCGCAAAGATTGAAGCTCAACATATGGATTTCCTGTATCAGCCTGGCTAGCTCCCGGGTCCTCCACATAAAAATACCTGCTTCCAACTTTTTCGCCATCCATATAAGCCTCCCAACAGTAGGTGCCTTTTTTCCAAAACGAGCCTTCTTTTTTATTGCCCCAACCTTCACGAATATGAACCGTGTGATCGAATTTTGAAATTTTTCTTCTAAAGTTCAAATTGCAAACTTCTTTTTTAGTTTTGATCAAGCTAAAACAGCGCAATTCTATTTCCGTCTCCCATGATTCCCGATCAAACCACTTATTAATAAACGAAAGTTCGACGTAGATATAAGATGTTGCAAATCGATCGAACACCTGCCTGTATTTTTTCTTATTATCAGCCAACCACTCGGTGGAGGCATAAACTCTGATTTCCCTAAACTTATATTTTTTATTGTCCCCTATTTTGATGATTTCTTCCATAAGTATTGATCGAATTCAAAATTAAATATATAACATAAAATAGAAAGCCATTGACAAATTCGGCATTTTTAAAGGAATTCAACAAATTTTGCCATAAACCTTTTGACCCATGAGTTGTTTTAGTGGCACCATTCCCTATGGCTATCATAAGATTCAAATTTGAAGACAACAGCATACCTGAAAAGACGGTAAACTCAGATGGGTTAGATAAATCCATATTGGAGATTACCGAAGAACAGGACATACACCTCAATCACAATTGCGGCGGCGTGTGTGCTTGTTCGACCTGCCATATTTATGTCAATGAAGGAGCTAAATTTCTGGAAGAAATCAGCGACAAAGAGGAAGATTTTATTGATCGTGCGATCAATCCGAGGCTTGAATCCAGATTAGCATGTCAATGCATCATTTTGGATGAATCGGCAGAGATTGTTGTCGAAATACCTGATCAAAGAAGGATTATTGGCCACGAACACTAAATTTTAAATGAATATGGCTTTCGATGCTATTGAAAACTTACCCATTGATTGGGCGGATCACGAGGACATTGCAATCTGTCTATATGAAAGATTTGGCCCTGCTTTTGATGAATCCAAAATTTACCGCATTCGTTTTACGGAATTGATTGAATGGGTCTTGGAAATTCCAAATTTTACCGGCCGCAGAGAAGATTGCAATGAGGCCCATTTGGAGCAAATTCAAGCAAAATGGGTTTATGAATTTCGCGATAATAAATCCTAATTACTCATCATGAATGTATATGATCGTTTCTTTTCTATAAAAGGAATTGTTCTCGATATTGACGGCGTTTGTACTGACAATTCCATTCTGGTCACAGACCAATCCGAATTTTTCAGAATGATGAATGTAAGAGACGGATATGCTATCAAAAAAGCGCTTCTGGAAGGTTTTAAAATAGGAATTATTTCAGGAGGTAAATCTGAAGGCTCCAGGCGAAGATTCGAATTATTGGGCGTTACGGATATTTATCTTGGCATTGAAAATAAACTTGAAGTATTTCTGGGTCTCCTTGAGCAATGGCAATTATCCGCTGACCAAATTGCTTACATGGGCGATGATATTCCTGATCTTGAAGTCATGCAAGAAGTTGGATTAGCAAGTTGCCCATCAGACGCAGTTCCGGAAATTCTAAAGATTGCAAAATATGTTTCACCAATAGCAGGCGGTCAAGGTTGTGTTAGAGATCTCCTCGAAAAAATTTTACAAGCTCAAGAAAAATGGCTTTAAAAGCCTGGATCTCGCTGATCAGATTTCCGAATCTACTCCTCATTTTTGCCTGTCAGCAATGGGTTTACCATTTTCATTTAAAAGCACATCTACCGCCCGAACCTGAAACCCTTTCAAATTTGGATTTTTTTTATTTAAGTATCAATACACTTCTCATTGCTGCGGGTGGCTTTATCATCAACAATATATTTGATTCAAAACTTGACGCAGCGATCCCTCTGAAAAATCCCATCCCAAATTATATAAAGCTGAGAGATGCCTGGATTCTTTATTTTTTAACAGTGGCCTTGGGAATTATGCTTACGGTTTGGCTTGCAGACAAAACGAATCGGTGGGAGGCTATTTTTTTGAATCCTTTATCCGCATTATTATTATTTCTGTATTCATGGAAGTTAAAATGTTCGCCTATTGTTGGAAATATTGCTGTATCTGCATTTACTTGTGGAGTCATTTTGATAATTCCTTTTGCTTTTTGGCCTTCCTTAAAAATTTTGCGGGCCCTGGATTTTTATTTGTGGCTTAGTTTGATCTACCCAATTCTCATGTTGGCATTATTTGCATTTTTGGTTAATTTCATCAGAGAGATTTTCAAAGACATGGAAGACATGGAATCAGATGCAACACAAAACTGTAATTCAACTGCTGTTTATTACGGCAAACCAAATGCACTAAAAATTGCCCAATTTTTCTGGATCATTCTTATTCTCATTTTAAGTTTTCATATTTACCAATTTTACAGCAAACAACATTTGATTTACTTATTTTTATTCATTGTTTTGCCCGTCATTGTTCTAAGTATATTTATTTTTAAACCGCTACTCAAAAGACGTATTACTTTAGTGAGTTTAGGATTAAAGTGTTTTATGTTAAGCGGATTAATTTATTGGACCCTGTTTAAATGAATCAAAAAATCAACCACCGAAAAATCATTCTGGCTTCATCTTCACCGAGAAGAAAACAGTTACTTGAAGAAGCAGGTTTCTGGTTTGAAACTATCCATCTTGAATTTGATGAAAGTATTCCGGAAGGAATGCCTGCATTTAAAGTTGCCCAACACATTGCCATCGAAAAAAATTTAAGGGCGCTGCCTTTTTTGAAAAAGGATGAGATCGCGCTTACTGCGGATTCAATAGTTATACTCGGGCATAAGATTTTTGGCAAACCCCAAGACAGAACAGAAGCCTATCATATGTTAGCCAGCCTTTCCGGCAAAAAGCACAGAGTAGACACAGGAGTTTGTCTTAGCGATTCGACAAAACAAATTTCATTTACAGGAAGTTCTGAGGTATACTTCAGAGCTATGAATCATGAAGAAATCAGCTGGTATATTGATACTTATCTTCCATTTGATAAAGCGGGTTCTTACGCAGTTCAAGAATGGATTGGTTTATGCAAGATCTCTGAAATTTCCGGCAGTTATGCAAACATCATGGGATTGCCAACAGATCTCGTTTACGAAGGACTTAAAAATTTTGAAGGAGCACTTATGTTTCCCCAATAATACAAAGCCAATCAGACTTTTGATGGATGGAATGCAATTTCAATCCATTCTGTTGTAAATTTTTCTCCATATCCTCTCTATCCGATTCCAAAAATCCTGATAAAGCAATCATACCCCCGGATTTCATTGACTTCGCCAGATTAGCTAAGCTTTCTATTAATACATTTCTGGTTATATTGGCCAGTATGATATGGAACGATTCATCAGGAATACTATTGGCGTCCCCTAAAATCGTCAGCTGAGGTTTTAATTTGTTGATCAATAAATTTTCCTGTACGTTTTCGATGGCTAAAGGATCATTGTCTATAAACACAACATTTTGCGCATCTTTTAACAAAGCATAAATGCCCAGGATTCCGGTTCCGCAACCAAAATCCAAAATTTGCATCCCTTTAAAATCCTTTGTGGTCATCCATTCCAGGATCATAGATGTGGTTTCATGATGTCCGGTGCCAAAGGCCATTTTAGGTGCGATGATGAGTTCATGTTTTACACCCGGATCTGTTGGATGAAAAGGAGCCCGCACCAACAATTGATCCTTGATGCAAATGGAATGAAATTGAGATTCCCACAGTGCATTCCAATCTCTAACCTGGTGAAGTTGCCGGGTGAATGCAATATCGTGTTTATTGCAATAATTCTCTATGGCATTTTGAATTTCCAAACGCTGAAGATCCACAAAAGCTTCTATGCTTTCATCCTGCTGTATGAAAGCCTCTACGCCCAATTCATATAACATGGCAATGTGCAAATCCTGCAACTCGGAATTTATGAATAAAGTAAAGGATACTTGTGGCATTTCTATTCTCAAACTTTCTTAGAAAAAGCTTTCCACGTATTTTCAACCAGTGCGGTTATCGTCATTGGGCCAACGCCTCCCGGCACTGGAGATATCGCTGCTGCTTTACGTGAAACGGCTTCAAAATCGACATCCCCCACCAGTCTATAACCTTTGGAGCTGGAAGCATCTTCCATTCGATTAATACCCACATCGATCACTACAACTCCATCCTTTACCATATCTGCTTTCAAAAATAATGGGATTCCCAAAGCTGCAATGATGATATCCGCTTGTCTGCAAAAGTAGGCCAAATGATCTGTCTTACTATGTGCAATCGTTACGGTGGCATTTCCCGGTTTTGATTTTTTAGACATCATTAAAGCAATTGGCGTCCCTACTATGTTACTTCGGCCTAAGACCAGACAATGTTTACCTTCTGTTTCAATCTGGTATCGATCGAGCATCATCATGATTCCCATTGGAGTGGCGGGCAAGAAAGAAGGCAAACCCAAGGCCATTTTTCCAAAATTGTAAGGATGAAAACCGTCAACATCTTTTGCGGGATCAATGGCCAGATTAACAGCATGTTCATCTATATGGCGCGGCAATGGAAGTTGAACGATATATCCATCAATATCCGGGTCCTCGTTTAAAGATTTAATGACATACAACAATTCTTCCTGACTGGTCGTCGCTGGTTTTTTGATAAGCGTCGATGCATAACCCACTTCATCGCAGGCTTTGATTTTATTGCGCACATATGCCTGACTTGCTGGATTATCACCCAACAAAACAGCAGCTAAATGTGGTGGACGAACATCATTTTGACAAAACAAACGTACCTTATCCTGAATCTCCTTACGGATTAAAGCAGATAATTTGTTACCGTCTAATACTATCATATATTTTTACTGTTGAATGAAAAATAAGAGGCAAAGATAGGACAATAGGCTTTCTTTGGACATAACGATCAGTCCGGATTTCAAAACAAATATATTTACTTGGCTGAGCGCTATGTTGATTTGTTGGTCCATTGCTTTTTTTTTGGTGGTCGGTTTCAGAAAAGCTCCTAATTTCCTTCAGAAAGTATTTTATTAGGCGTGCGAAGTTTGCTCATAAAAAATATAAATCTTCGGATCTCCAAAGTGACTAACTTTCAATTTTCAAAATACTCTCTGGCTCGGCGATTAATGTTTGATTGCATTTCAGCTGCATCAAAAAAATTATCCCCTTTGACTTCATTTGGAGCATTTTTGTACAATTCAATTTCCCATTTTCGATTGAATCGCTCGCCTATTGCCGTCGAATGTAAAAGTCGAAAATCACTTCCTGCCAGATCGGGATTGTAGAATAAAAATTTGACATTGGTTTGTCCGCCTTTTGCAACTTTATGATACTTCCATATTTCATAGGGGAATGCGCCGTTGTCTTTATCTTCTTTTATGATTTCATCCGGCTTACCATAACGCAAATACATGATCCCCCTGTCGGTTTCAAATCCATAACCAAATCCAGATTTAAATTCCTCATCCAAAAACCGGGCGAGTTTCAAATAATTTATAAATGCAAAACGAGCCGTATCCGCGCGTTCGGTAAAATAAGTAAACAAAAACATTCTTTTTTCTTCCTCTTTCTTCTCTTTGAGAAGTTGATTCAAAGTAGAAACATCTACTCCAGAGATCAATGGATGGACAGCCCGCACACCATAATCAACCAGCTCCATCTGAATCGTATCAAAAAATAATTTGTCATCTTTCCTGCTTGTAAACAAATAGTGGATTCTGTCCCAAAATGGATTTTCACGAATAAAATTACTTTGTCTGACATCTAGTACCGTTTTATCAGCATTCATCAACTCTACCTTCAAGACATAACTACCACTTGTTAGTTCACTGATATCCTGTTGAATAAAATGAGGTTCTATACTGACCGATTTCCTTTTTTTATACCATTCTCTAACCGTCACATATCGATTGAAGGAATCTTTCTTAATAATATTAAATTTCATAAAATAGGGCGCCTCCGGATCCTGATCTACATAACTTTCCACATAGGCATACAGTATGTGTTGATGAGCAAGGTAAGTCTGGTATGGCAAAGGCTCGCCGTAAATTCCATTTTTATACAATTGGTGGCTGCTGTCTGAAGATGATTTGGCATACTGTAAAAACTGAATATCCGACAAAGCCCAATGACTCTTTTTATCCAAAACCTCAATAGAATCGATCAAACCAAGTTCAATTGCAGGGTTATTGACATCTTTTAAATTTGTTTCCAGAGTATATTTGCCGGGCGGAATTTCCCATTTTTCTGAATGAAAAAATGGCAATGCTGATTTAGAGAGAGGTGTCTGTAGTTGAAGTTTGTTGGCTTTGATAATCTCGTCTGCTCTTTTTAAGATGAGCGTCAATTCGACAGACATACTCATCAAGCTATCTGCAGTGTAGCTTTTACTCCACTTTTTGTCACTGATGTAAATGCGCAAATCCAAATAAGGCGTGTGACCGGCGGCAAAAAAATTGGAACCCTGAACAAAGGCTTCCTGCGCAAATAAATTGCTGAAACTGAAGATTAGATAGCATGCGATTATCCAACTACATTTCCAATTCATTCTTTCTTCAACTTAAATACAAAGAGTGTTTTCTGAATTTCAACTTTTAGTTCGAGTTGATGATCTCCTTGCTTTTTTAAATGAAACGTATAATCCAATCCTTTTGTGAGTTGTAGATCATTTTTTTTAAGCACATAATGGGCCTGTTGTTCAACACCTAAAAAATTGGAAGTCATAATCGAACCATCGAAAAAGAAGAAAGCCCCTTCTAAAGTATTGGTTAACTTTTCATTTCGAAAGGCTTGCTGAACAATCCATTTCCCGGTAAGAAACTCAGGATCAATTTGGTTTTCATCCTTACAGGCTGCCAAAATTCCAATAAACCCGATGAAGTATAATAATCTTTTCATGTTATAAGAAGGCAAAAATAAGGTATTAAGGGCATTTTTGCGCTGTAATCTCTATTGCTTAGCTTTACAGATTCAAAATGGAGTTTTGAAAAAAGTATTGATCACAGGTATTAATTCAGGCATCGGTTACCATCTTGCATTGTTGTTGGCAGACCACGGATTCAGGGTGATAGGAACCTTGCGCGATTTCGACAAAGCACCAGCTGAAATTTCGCAACATCCCGGTATCCGCGTATTCGAAATGCATATCGATTCTGATGAGGACATTGAAAATGCATACAAGCCAATAAGGGAATTTATCGGACGAGACGGCTTGTTTGCATTGATTAATAATGCAGGTATGGTGGAGCCCGGCCCACTGGCATACATCCCCATAGATAAATTTAAATACGTTTTCCAAATCAATGTCTTTGGACCTTTAAAATTGATTCAATTGTGTTTGGATTCACTTCTAACTCATGGTAAAGGATCTAGGATCATCAATATGAGTTCTGTAAGCGGTTTATTTGCATCTCCTTTTCTGGGTGCATATGCCGGGTCTAAATTTGCGCTGGAAGGATTGAGTGACAGCCTTCGGCGCGAACTGAATTTATTGGGAATTCACGTCATAAAGTTGAATCCCGGGAGTTTAAAAACCGGCATTTGGAGAAAACAGCTGGATATGGCACAAAATACCAGACGAATCTATTTGAGCCTTACCTCAGGCATGCCAATGAAACTATTCTCAAAATGGAATCAGAATCCATCCCGGTAAAAGCCATTGATCAGGCCATATTGCACGCTCTGTTAGCAACTCATCCGAAAACAAGTTACCTGATCCATCAAAAGAAATTTCTTTTTCGGCTACTGACTAAATTATTGCCTGTTAACTTTGTCGATCGATTGATCTATCAAAAATTGAAACAATCCACTAAACACATACGGCCATTTTAAATTCATGATGAGAATCCACTTTTTAGCAATTTTTCTTGCCATCCAGCTTTTTGGCAATTTGTATTCACAGCAATCCTTCACCAGAAAAGACAGTTTGCGTGGAGCACTCCGACCGGAAAGAGCCTACAATGTCCTTTTCTATGATTTAGATATTAAATTCGATATATCCGCGCAATCAATTGAAGGAATCCTGGAAATGGAATATATACCGTCAGAAAACCTCAAAAAGCTTCAGCTGGATTTGTTTGAGAATATGGAAGTTGTAAAAGTCCTCAAAGGCGGTAGAGAACTAAAACATCATAGAGAATTTGATGCCCTATTTATTGAAACAGCAGATTCAAAAGGAAGTAAGGAAAAAATAAAGGTTTATTATAAGGGCAAACCCATCAAGGCTAAAAACGCTCCCTGGGATGGGGGTTTCGTTTGGAAAAAGGATGAAAATGGACAGCCTTGGGTTGGTGTAGCTTGTGAAGGCACCGGTGCGAGTTTGTGGTGGCCCAATAAAGATCATTTATCAGATGAACCCGATAAGGGTATGAAAATCCGATTAACAGTACCAGAAGAACTAATGGCTATATCTAATGGCAATTTAGAAACAGTAAGTCCATCTGAAAAAGGCTTTAAAACCTGGATCTGGAAAGTTTCTTATCCCATCAACAATTACAATGTCAGTTTTTATATTGGCGATTACATCCATATATCCGACAAATACCAATCTAAAGACAGCACTTGGCTGGATCTCGATTATTATGTACTCAAAGGAAATGAAAGTAAAGCCAAAGCACATTTTGAACAGGTTCATAAGATGCTGGAGAGCTATGAGCATTATTTTGAAAAGTATCCTTTCTGGAACGATGGTTTTGCTTTGGTCGAATCGCCCTATTTAGGAATGGAACATCAGAGTGCCATAGCATATGGAAACAAATTTCAAAGAGGATATCTGGGTGGCTTGATTCCTGAGGAATTTAATTTTGATTTTATCATCATCCATGAAAGCGGGCATGAATATTTTGGAAATGCAGTTTCCGTAAGTGACCATGCAGATATGTGGATCCATGAAGGATTTACTACTTATATGGAGGCTTTGTATTTAGAATATTTATATGATAAAAAAGCGGCCCTTCGCTATTTAGATCATCAACGAAAGCTCATTAAAAACAACAGTCCGATCGTGGGCCCAAAAGATGTCAATTATAGTGGATTTCCAGATAGCGATCAATATTATAAAGGCAGCTGGATGTTACAAACATTGCGTTTTGCTTTAAAAAATGACGCCCAATGGTTTAAATTGATCAAAGAATTTTACACAACTTACAAATTCAAAAACATTCAAACAGAAGACTTTATCAATTTTGTCAACAAATTCACCGGCAAAGACTTTCATCCGTTTTTTAATGTTTACTTATACAAATCTGAGATTCCAAGTGTGCAACTTAGAGTCGAATATTCCGGGACGAAAACGAGAATTTTTTATAAATTAAATTGTTCTGAATCAAAACTTGAAATGCCCATTGAGATCAACCTGGATGGTAAAATTATTCAACTTGATGCTAATACCAGTGAAAGGAATATTGAATTCAATAGAGTTTTTAAAAATGTGAAAGCCGTCAATCATCAGGCATTGGTGAATATTCCGTAAGACCCGCGGCTGAGAGGAAAGCTTTAAGCGAAAAGCAAAAAGCAAAAAGCGAAAAGCTCTTGATGCAATAAAAATAATCGCGTATTCTAATATTTCAATAATCCTCCCGACATCATTATCATCTTTTTATTGGATAAGATCTTCATGTCGGGACTCCATAATCTATAATCCTTCATGGTCCTAAGTGCCTTCGTGGCAATAAAAAGATGAATAGTATTACCGACTATTTATAAATATCGATTAAAATGAAGCTCTCGAAAAAGCGAGGCCACAAAGGCACGAAGACACGAAGTACCGCGAAGAGGAAAAACTTAGTGGTCCTTAGTGCCTGTGCGCCTTCGTGGCAATAAAAAGATGAATAGTATTACCGACTATTTATAAATATCGATTAAAATGAAGCTCTCGAAAAAGCGAGGCCACAAAGGCACGAAGACACGAAGTACCGCGAAGAGGAAAAACTTTGTGGTCCTTTGTGCCTTAGTGCCTTCGTGGCAATAAAAAGATGAATAGTATTACCGACTATTTATAAATATCGATTAAAATGAAGCTCTCGAAAAAGCGAGGCCACAAAGGCACGAAGACACGAAGTACCACGAAGAGGAAAAACTTTGTGGTCCTTTGTGCCTTTGCGTCTTAGTGGCAATAAGGATGATCAATAGAATAACGGAAAGCCAAATAGAAAAACATTAAGCTAATATGAAAGCTATATTAGATAAGCTCAAAGGCAAAGAATTTACCTTTTTGAAAATAGAATTGAAATATTAATTATTCTCCAGCTTCTGTAACCGGTTGTTCTTTGACACCGTAATTGCGCTCCTTGATACGGGCTTTCTTGCCTGATAAGCCACGGAGATAGAAGAGTTTTGCTCTCCGCACTTTACCCTTTTTGATC
Source organism: Saprospiraceae bacterium (assembly GCA_016719615.1). NCBI lineage: Bacteria > Pseudomonadati > Bacteroidota > Saprospiria > Saprospirales > Saprospiraceae > Saprospiraceae bacterium. The sequence continues at coordinate 680,872 of JADJYQ010000005.1, read as the reverse complement.
AATTTAATTTCAGATATGTTCGGAGAAGATATGGGGAAAATTCTTTCTACACCTATGCCGCTGGAAACTTTTCTTACCGTAAAGGTCTTGTTTTTTCCCTCTCCACGAATGTTGATCACGTCGCCTTTGAAATCCTGGATACGTTCTTTATTTCCTTCGATGATCTTATAGCTCACCACGATGGTATCGCCAGGTGAGAATTCCGGAATCCGGCTAATGTCCATCAATTGATCTTGTACGTATTTAATGAGTTCCATGGCTTGTGTGTTTAACGAACTTTAAAAAGAGTCGCAAAGGTAGTAAAATAACTTTGAAATCTGGAAAGCCATTTTGCTATCATTAACGAATTAATGTCGCAAAACCTTTACTTTCAAGGAGTTGTCCTCTTGGTGTTTTGTATCGAAGGGTGTAAACATATACTCCATTTGGCAAATTCTCGCCTCCATTGTCTTTCCTACCGTTCCAACCCTGCGTTGGATCGTTGGTTTTAAAAACCTTGGAACCCCATCGATCCCAGATCACCAATTCAAAGTCCGACATCCCGTAGGTATAACCAACTCCTATAAATTCCTCATTATTGGCATCTCCATTCGGAGTGAATGCATTCGGCATATGATATGTCACAATGGGCTCCACATCAATATATTGAATTAAGGTATCGCTACAACCATTGATATGATTTGCAACCAGCTGTACTTTCTGTATACCGGTGTCTCTGAAAGTATATTGAAAAAAGAGCTGACTGAATTTATCTGAATTGTTGATTTCCCAATTTCTGGAACTGGAAAAAGTAGATTGATCGGTGAGACTCACTTTAGGGTTAAATACGTTTATCTTGGAAGGATTGATATCAAACTTAGCTTCAGGAGATTGCCTAACTGTAATTAATTGATTATAAGTCCTTTCGGTATAACAACCTATAGGCGAAGTCACTTGAAGTTTAACAGAAAAAATACCTCCGGATTCATAACGATGGCAGGGTGCCAGCCCCTTGCCCGAAGTACCGTCTCCAAAGTCCCAAAGTATTTGATAACTTGTATCAATGGGCACTGAAAGGTTTCGAAGACAAATGGTCAATGGTGAACAACCCTCTGTTTGGTTGGGATCCACAATTAAAAGTGGTGGCACAGGATAATAAGGAATGGTTATGGTCGTGTCGGCCAGGCAACCATTGACATCCCTAACCTGCAGCATCACTGCTTTTCGGCCGGGGGTCGTAAACGTGAATACTGGATTTTGTGCAAATGCATTTCCGGAGCCTGCAAAATTCCAATTCCATGAAGTAAGCAGATTGCTGCCGGTATAAGAAAGGTCTGTAAACTGGATGGGGCCGGCAACACAAGTATCAAACTGAAATTGATAATTCGCCCTGATATCTGGAAATACATTCACTTTAATATTTAATGAATCCGCACATTGAGTTCCTTTATTGACAAACATTTTTCCAACATAAGTACCCAACTGCGGAAAGCTGAATCTTGCATTTCTTGAAGTACTCGATTGCTTGGAACCCTGAATATCAAAATCCCACTGATAGCTGGAGATGAATTGAACGTCAGTGCTTCGATTGATAAAATCTACATCCAGCTCACCGCAAGAATTGATCACAAATGTTTCTCCACTGTTGATGGTAGAGTCTGCCTGAATACTTGCGAATACTTTCGGTTCGCAGTAAGTTACATTAAACTGAAAATCACGTCTGGTTTCCGTAAGCAGGACTCCATTTCGATATTCTTTGATACAAACTCCAACCACAAACTGGCCTTGTACCTCAGGTTTACCACTAATGAAGCCGGTAATCGGATGAATCGTAACCAGGGGATTCCCACCCATAGGGTATATCGTTGAATATAAAGGTGGTTTAAACGTCACCGGCAAATAAGGCGGTAAACAGGAAGAAGGATCGGGCGTAACTCCAAAACAACTGTTTTTTCCACCTGCCGAACCGTCTTGACCGCCGGCAATAAGAGGTGCACAGAATTCATATGTAATGAGATCTCCTTCATTATCAATAGCTGAATGATCGTAATCGATAGGATTATTGACACAGATCACTACAGGAGGTAGGCCTTTAAATTTAGGACTGCTGTTACAAAGCCTTTGTGCTTCTGCAGTAATCTCAATAGTTAAAGCAGCACCAGCCAGGCCCGGATCCAGTATATTACTAATCGTTTCATTGCGACAACAACGCTGGTAGGAAATATAATATGATCCTGTAGATAGAAGTGCCAAATTTCCTGTTGTAAATTGATAACTGGCTTCTTCCACGCAGACCCCAGGAGGTACTATCAAACAAGGATTACTTGCATTGGGATCGATCCTGTTTATGGGCCCCTGATACCTTAAATTTGTAATATCTTTAACAAAGCGAAATCTACCGTCGATGAGCTTTTCATAAATGCCAAACTTGGCATCGGTGTCAAATAATGCGCCTTCTGGATTGCTGCAATCCCTGTATAATTTCATGGTGATCCTGAAATTGACCGTTTTTCTGGATGTATCCAATAAAATGCATTCATAATACATATCACCACCAACTATATGTTTGGCCTTGAGGGGCATCCAAACGCCACCAAGTCCGAGGACGCATAAACAAAATATAAATTTTTTCAACATCAGATATACAAAAGCAAACGAATGAAAACGTTATTTGGTTATGTAAATTTACAGGTTTATCTGAAAAAATTCCGATTCCATACATGAGCCCTAATAAAGAATGAATCCACGCTATTTTGAAGAAGCCATTGAAACCGCCCAATTGTTATCAACTGGAAAGATTATTCTTTATCCTACAGATACCATTTGGGGATTAGGTTGTTCCATACATTTTAAAAATTCAATTTCAAGAATTTATGAAATCAAAGGCCGGGATATACAAAAATCTCCAATCCTCCTGGTTTCTTCCCTGGAAATGCTCAACAGGTATATCCACAGAATTCATCCTCGCATTGATACTTTGTTGAGTTACCACCAAAGACCGCTCACGGTGATATTTCCCAAAACAAAAGATCTACCCGATGAAGTTCTTGCTTCAGACGGTTCCGTCGCCATTCGCATTTGCCAGGATCCATTTTGCAAAATCATGATAGAAGCTTTGAATGCTCCGATTCTTTCCACTTCTGCAAATTTATCAAACGAGCCCAGCCCGCGCATATTTACCGAAATCTCTGAAAGCATAAAGCAAAATGTGGATTACATCGTAAGGCATAGGCAAAATGAAATGACAGAAGGTGTGGCAAGTACCATCATTCGCTATGATAAGGATGGGGAAATTATTGTGTTGCGGGAATGATGAGGCTTGTTAGTCTGTGGACTTGTAGGCTTTTAGGCTTGTGGGCTTGTAGGAAAAAGTCTGCTTGACTATTTGACTGCTTGGAGGAATAGTCTGTAAGTCTGTAAGTCTGTAAGTCTGTTAGTCTGATGGTCTGTTAGTCTGTTAGTCTGTTAGTCTGTTAGTCTGTTAGTCTGTTAGTCTGTTAGACTGTTAGACTGTTAGACTGTTAGACGTAGTCTGTTAGACTGTTAGATACTGTTAGAAACAACGCGAACTAACGTATGTTAGTTCAATAAATTTCAACTATTTTTAATTTATTTTTTCGAACTTTACTTGTTAAAATAATTTGCTTTTTGCTTTCCCTCTTATAGATTATGGAGTATGGAGTATGGATTATGGATATTAAGAGCTAACGAACGTTTGTTAGTTACGCAAACTATCAACTATCAACTGTGAACTATCAACTGTATATTGCCACCTAAAAACTTCCCTTTATTGCGCGAATGGCAATCTGGATTATTTCATCCTTGCGGAGTCTGTCGCGTTGTTCGAGTTCTGAATTAAATAACCAGGCACATAAAGCATAGCGAAATTCCTGTTCAAATAATTCCGCTGCTATCCCCTTTCGCAAATTTTCGGGGCAAGCCTTGTATTCTTTTTGAATTTGTTCCTTGATTTCTTTGCTTTCGTAAATCCGATCGGGGTGATCCTGAGATATCCTGCTATAGAAAAGAATTTGTTCAAGTATCCTTTTGTCGATATATTCTACTAAATCCTTGTCCTTCAGAATTTGATTTTGATCCTCATAAAGAACATCGGGCAAGACGCCAGGAGCAAACAATGCACTTCCGGCTGATTCAGCAGGAGCTTGCGATTCTTCCGCTGCATCAGCATCTGAAACCGGTACTACCGAATTATTTTGAGTATGATAAGCTTGGATATTTTTTCCTGATAGGGTTGTAAACCGAGCAATGGCAAGCCTGATAGCAGATCCATCTGCCAAATTGAATTGTTCTAAAATCGTTGATTTGCCAAAACTTGTGTCCCCTATAATTTTAGCGCGGTTCAAATCCTTCAGAGCCATTGCAAAAAGTTCTGCCGCCGATGCTGTGTTACTATCCATCAAAACGGCAATGTTTTGCACTTTGAAAAATGCATTTCCCGTAGATTTATATTCTTTCTTTTTGACATGAAAGCCATTCGTATGGAACAACAATTTTTCTTTTTCGTAAATAAGTTGGTTTAAAATATAAGCAACTTCATTCACCAAACCACCACTGTTGCCTCTTACATCGATGATCAAATGTTTTCCTTTTTTCTCTGAAACAAATTCCTCCATGTATTCCATGAATTCCCTGTAGCTGCCTTTAATGAACTGATCTATTTTTAAATAAACAATATCCTGATCCATGAGATGTACCCATTTTACCGCAGGTTCTTCATAAGAATCCACTTTCCATATATGATTTTGTACTTTGTTTGTTTGCCGGTGATAAGCTTTTAGGTTTACAGAATCCAACTTTGAATCCAAAATTTGTTGGAGCAATGCATAAATTCTATCGCGGTTTTTACTGACAACAAGGCCATTCAATTCCAAAACCTCATCCCCATTGCGAATTCCTGATTGGTAAGCTTTACTATTCTTCAATGTATTAAAAAAAACCAGATTGCTGTCTATGAAATAAAGTTCAGTTCCGAATCCGGTTTGTTTGCCGGATAAAGCATTTTGATAAGTTTGAAATTCATCAGCCGGAATGTATTCAGAATAGGGATCCAATGCATTTACATAAGATTCCAAAGCAGATTGAATAAGTTTTTGTTGATTCAAGGAGTCTACATACTTTGATTGAATGTAAGAGATGACATCCTGAATTTTTTGAATATGGTTTTGTTCTAATTTTCGAATTTCGGTTTGTTGTTCAGGACTTGGTGGAAGCAATTTTACTTTAATTCCTGCCCAAAAACCTAACACCGCGACCACTCCTAAAAGCAGTGGTTGCCAAATGCGATAATTGGAATAGCGATCGCCTTCCATTAATAATAAGTGAACCTTCTAACTTTGGCCACATATTTTGCTAAACGAACGACCTGACATGCATATCCGAATTCATTATCGTACCAGGCATATATCGTAACCGTTTTACCGTCTGCCGACATAATAGTAGAAGGGGCATCAACCACACATGCACAGGTGGTCCCGACCGCATTGCTGGATACATATTCGTTAGATGTAGAATAATGCAATTGTTCGACAAGGTCGCCATGTAAACTGGCATCTCTCAATTTTGCAAGAATCTCATCTTTATCTGAGATTTTATCAAGACTTAAATTGAGGATCGCCAATGAAACGTCAGGTACCGGAACTCTCACAGCATTGCCGGTAAGTTTTCCCTTCAGATGCGGCAACACTTTCGCAACTGCACTTGCTGCACCGGTACTTGTGATCACCATATTGATAGGTGCTCCTCTACCTCTTCGCGGTTTGCGATGGAAATTGTCGAGTAAGTTTTGATCACTTGTATAAGCGTGTACAGTTTCTATATGACCTTTTTGCAAACCAAATGCCTCATCTATCACTTTAATGACCGGAACAATGGCATTTGTAGTACAGGAAGCTGCGCAAAAAATATTTTCGTTTGTGGTATCTGCAAGATCATGATTTACTCCTACAACTATATTCGGGATATCTTTTCCGGGCGCTGTAAGTATGATTTCAGAAATACCGGGGCGGAGATGAACGCTTAACTTTTCGCGAGTATCGAATAGACCTGTATTATCGATAAGCAATGCATCTTTGATCCCATAGTCTTCGTAGTTGATTTCAGATGGATGTCCTGCAAAAATGATCAGGATCCGGTTTCCGTTGATAATGGCTTCTTTTCCATCTTCGCTGACTTCAATTGCGCCAGGAAAATTGCCGTGTATGGAATCGGTTTCAAGCAAAGCCAGGCGCTTTAAGACTTCTTCATGTGGATCTTTCATACCGGCGCGTACGACGATTGCTTTCAAACGCAATTGCTCGCCACTACCTGTTTGCGAGATCAATCTCCTGGCAACCAATCTGCCGATCCTGCCAAAACCATACAGGACTACATCGCGAGCTTCGAATTTTCCATTGCTATTTTCAAATTCCTGACTCAATTTGGAAAAAATAAATTCTTCAAGGTTCGATGATCCGTCTTTTTTCATCTCCCATTCAGATGCCAACTTTCCAATATCAATTCGCGAGGGTTGCAAAGCATCCATTTTTGAAATGATCTTGGTAATCTCCAAACTCAAATTCAGATCAAGTGGTTTGTCGATATAGTTTTTAGCAAATAAATGATCGCTGATGATTTGACTTGGTCGCGCGTCGTAGAGGTCTTTTCGAAATAAGACCAATTCTATGGAACGGTCGAATCTAAGATCTCCCACCAACTTACCTAATTCGAGAGCATTTTTTTCTTTTTCCCTCCAATCCTTAAGTTCGAGATCTGCAGCTATGTTTTGGCTAACAATACTCATATCTAATTTTTGCAAATGTCTTAAAAACCCACCTGCCTTCAAAGGAAGTGCCTGCTAATTTTAACCCAGGTACTGCTTCAATAATTTACTTCTGGAAGCTGAACGCAGTTTATTAATGGCTTTGTCTTTTATTTGTCGGACCCTTTCGCGGGTCAATCCGAATTTATCTCCAATATCTTCGAGAGATTCAGGATGTTCAACCCCGATCCCGAAATATAGTTTGATTACATCTGCCTGACGGTCTGTCAAAGTCCCCAACGCCCTTTCAATTTCCTGGCGTAGCGAATCTTTAAATTCGAGTTTGGCATCTGTAGCAGGAGTGCTGTCATTTTCAAGTACATCGAGCAATGAATTGTCCTCCCCTTCCACAAATGGCGCGTCCATCGAAACGTGGCGGGCAGCAACCCCCATGGTAGTTTCGACTTCTTCGGTTGGGATTTCGAGCATAGTAGCCAATTCTTCTGCTGAAGGCTCGCGCTCAAATTCTTGTTCCAATTCCGAAAATGCTCTGTTGATCTTATTTAACGAGCCGACCTTATTTAAAGGCAACCTGACAATTCTGGATTGCTCAGCTAAAGCCTGGAGAATGGATTGTCTGATCCACCATACGGCATAGGATATAAACTTAAACCCTCTAGTTTCGTCAAATCGCTGTGCGGCTTTGATCAAACCGAGATTGCCCTCGTTGATGAGATCGGATAATGAAAGTCCTTGATTCTGGTACTGTTTTGCTACAGAAACCACAAATCTGAGGTTGGCTTTGGTCAATCTTTCAAGAGATAATTGGTCTCCCTGTTTGATCTTTTTCGCCAGGTCCACTTCTTCCTCCGGAGTGAGCAGATCCACTTTGCCAATTTCCTGTAAATATTTTTCGAGAGACTGACTCTCCCGGTTGGTAATGGATTTTGTAATCTTTAGTTGCCTCATGAAAGGTATATTAATCTATAATTCTTTACTAGCCAATAATTTACAGAAAGAAAAACGGTCTGGAACCAAATAAGTTGCGAAAATAATGCCATACCCTGATAAATAGGTCTAAATAGATTTAATGTTTTGCAAATAAAAAAAGTTCAAGAATATGACTAAAAATATGTAAACAATTCTAATATTGCCGCCTCATGCTGAAAAAGCACTTTTAAATTCCAATCAAATCCATCAAATGGGAAGAGTTCAGATACAAGTTGAGTTTATGTTCAAATCGTCGCCGGCGACGGTTTACCTTTTCGTAACTCAGCCTACCTGCATGGTTCGTTGGTTTTGCGACAAGGTCGATAATATTGGTGACAGATATACTTTTGATTGGGAAGGTGACCATGAAGAAGCAACTTTAGCCATAGATATCGAAGAAGAATTGGTAAAGTATGTCTGGGACGAGCGCGAGGATGAGTTCCTGCAGTTTCGCATTTATAAAACGGACATCACCAATGAGACGATCCTGGAGGTCACTGATTATTGCGATGACGATGAAGTAAAAGAGCAGAAGGAGCTTTGGGAGGTCTATATCAAGAAATTTAAGACTTTCTGTGGAGGTTGATAAGGATCCTGGTCCTTTTCATTAGTTTCCCTCCGATCTCCCGCATTAGACGCAGAAAAGAGGATCGATGCTTTTTATATGAAATGTTGATATTATTTCATTCATCAGTTTACCCAAAATAAATCAATATTCCTGTGCCTCCCACTGGGAGTTCACTTTTGTATAAGGTAGTAAGCAGCTGTAGTATAATAATTCCTTAGATAGGGAATTGCCGCAAATATGCTAAACAGTATTTTCGGTTGCAGCCCAAATTTGAATTTGTATATGGGATTTGTCAAGTAAAACCTTTTGTTGACAATCGACAATTGGCTTTGCCTGCAAATTTTTTCAAAACGTTCGATGCTGATTCCGGTTTCTTTTATTTCCATTAATTCTTCAAGCACTGCAGGGGCTTGTTTGGTCAGCTTCAGCAATGATTTGTAAAGAAATGCAGGCAACAAATGAACCCAGGGCAATCTGGCAAGCCAGGAAGAGCGACACATCTGCTGATGCCCACCAAATGGCATATTCCAGGGCGGGAATCCAAAAAAAATCACCCCGTCATTTTTTAAAAACCGAGACAAATGCGGAATAAATTTTTCTTGTTCAGGAATATGTTCAATCACATCTTTTAATACGATGACATCAAACAATTCCATTCCATTGTCCTGCGGACGAAGTTTATAAATGTTTTCGTTGAGAAATTGGATTTGTCCCGATGCAACTGCTTCCTGATGATATTCATTCGCAAGTTCGATCCTGCTCTTGTTCAGGTCAATGCCGACCGCTATTGCAGAAATTTCTAAAAAAGCTTTAAGTACCCCAGCTTCGGCACAACCAATTTCCAGAACTCTAAAATCGGGATCTAGTTTTTTAGAAGTTTGGATGAAAGGAATGATAAAGTCGCGTGCTGTGAGATATTGCATCTCAAAATACCGGTCTTTATCTTTATGATATTCGAACATGGAATCAGTTGCCGGTGAAATTAGGCTTCCGCTTGGCTAAAAACGCATCCACCCCTTCCTGGGCATCTTTGGTAATCATGAGATTGCCAAAGGAGTCCAGTTCAAACTCATATCCGGGAAGCTCGTAATCAAAATAAGAGTTCACAATTTTGATGACCTTTTGAATGGCGACCGGGGCTTTGGCTGCAATTTTTAAGATGATTTCTTTAGATTTTTCCAATACTTGTCCTGGTTCAACGATGTGATTCACCAAACCCAGTCTGTAGGCTTCTTCGGCATTGATCATATCACCTGTCATTAGCATTTCGATGGCTTTCCCTTTGCCGATGTAGTGGACCAGGCGCTGCGTACCGCCATAACCAGGGATTAGTCCTAAATTCACTTCGGGTTGCCCAAATCGGGCATTTGTGCTGGCCACCCGAATATGACATGCCATGGCTAATTCGCAGCCACCTCCAAGAGCGAAGCCATTCACAGCTGCAATTACAGGAATATTTAGCTTTTCAATTTCCGAAAAAAGTGCCTGACCTTTTCTGGCAAGAGCAATGGCCTCCTTCCGATTCAGTCCGACAAATTCGGAAATATCTGCTCCGGCTACAAACGATTTTTGTCCGGCGCCGGTGATGATCAATCCTTTTATATTCTCAATATCCCTTTCTATTTGATCAATAGCTTCGTATAAGTCATTGATTACTTCATGGTTAAGAGCATTCATGGTTTGCTCTCTGTTGATGGTCAGGGTACAGATGCCATTTTCGAGTTGGCTGATTACCTCTTTCATATTTTTAAAATAAGCCGCAAATATATTCAGACTGCTGCTTAAAGTATCCGGTTTCCTGAAAACCTGAGAAATGTTTCCAAATTGAACACAATAGTTAGCAGCAAACGTTAATCATTAGAATTTCCAATAAGTTACATCTATTTTTGCCCAAATTTTAATAAAGCCATTATGAATTTAAGATTCCTTTTAATTTTTTGTTGCCTTTCCTCATTCGTCCTGAATGCTCAGGATGGAGACCTGAATATGAAGATAGTTGCCCATGTTCCTGCACCGGAAGGCGGAAGCGGAATCTGGCATTTTGTTGATAGAAATGGAGTTGAATATGCAGCCTTAGGATCGAGAACAGCTCTGGTGGTTTATAGTCTAGAGGATCCTTCAAAACCAATAGAACGATACAGAGCAAGTGGAGTCAACACTACCTGGAGAGAAGTATTCTCTTATGGCGATTACATATACGGGGTCACAGATGCATCTTCAGACGGGGTCATTATCATCAATATGAAGGAAGCTCCCTCTAAAATCAGTCATAAGTTTTGGACGACCAACGTCACTGCAAATAATCAAACCGGTGATATAACGACATGTCATACGGTATTTATTGATGAAAAAGGGATTCTAAGTCTCAATGGTTGTGGCGCCTGGAGAGGGGTCCTGTTTTTTGATTTAAATGTTAATCCTGAAAACCCAAAATTCCTGGGTTCAGAAACCAAAAGATACTGCCATGACAATTTCGTGCGAAATGATACGATGTATTCCTCTGATATATATGAAGGATTGCTAACCATTTGGGATGTAAAAGATCAGCAAAATCCAAAAGAACTCGCTACGATCAATACCCCATTTGCATTTACGCACAATGCTTGGCCATCTGACGATGCTAAATATGTATTCACAACAGACGAGCGCGAAAATGCTTTTGTTGCATCTTATGACATCAGCGATCTTACCAATATTAAACTACTTGATCAATGGCGTCCAAAAGACACCGAAGGTACAGGTGTCATTCCACACAATACGCGATATTTGAATGGCTATCTGATCACAGCATATTATACGGACGGAGTCAAAATCATCGATGCTCATAAACCGGATAATTTAATTGAAGTTGGTTCTGTAGACACTTATACCGGAAATCAAAGAGGATTTCATGGATGTTGGGGCGTAAGCCCTTATCTTCCAAGTGGTACTATTGTTGCTTCAGACATAGAAGGTGGTTTATTTGTCATTCAACCCGAATACATTAGAGCTTGTTACCTTGAAGGTAAAGTCACAGACAGCATCACCAATGAAGTGATTTCAAATGTCTCTGTTGTTTTGAAAACACCCCGTAAAAATGAAGAACAGACCAATTTGAAAGGACTGTATAAAACCGGCTATGCAACGGCTGGTAGTTATGATGTTGAATTTACCCATCCTGATTACATACCTCAAACTGTGAGTGTTGATTTAGAACACGGTGTAGTTACTTTGCGCGATATAAAATTGGTTAAAAGAGCTACTATCATTCAACGCGTTATTGTAAAAGAGAAAGGAAGTTTGCAGGAAATTGAAGACGCTCATGTAAGTATTTTCAATCCTAACAGAAAAGTAGAAGGAACGACAAATGCACTGGGAGAATCAGCCCTAGCGGTGCCACAAGACAACCAGCAATATCAGATCGTGGCCGGAAAATGGGGCTATTTACATGGTGCAAAAGTTTTGGATTCCCAAAATCCACAAGGGGATATAACCATTCTTATCGAAAAAGGATATCAGGACGATTTTTTGTTTGATTTGAGTTGGAATGTAAAATCGACTGCAAGCGCGGGGCTATGGGTGCGCGCTGAGCCACTCGGTTCAACAAGAAACAACAGACCTGTACAGACAGACTTAGATGTACCTAACGATTATGGTTATGATTGTTATGTAACTGGCAACAGCAGTTCAGATCCATCAGGTGACGATGTAGATGGTGGCGCCACTACTCTTACCAGTCCCAATATGGATTTATCTACTTATCGTCAGCCCTTATTAAATTTGGAGTATTGGTTTACCAATGGCGGCGGAAATAACAATCCCAATGACAGTCTGGCTTTTTATTTGATTAACTATGATCAAACGCCGACAGACACCATTCTGTTTTTTCAAACCGATGTAAATGATACCAACTGGAGAAAATTAGAAAAAATAAAAATCAAAGATTTTCTTCAAAACCTAACATCTGTTAGTCTCTATGTAGTAGCCGGAGATTATGATCCCGGACATTTGGTGGAAGCAGCCATTGATGCATTTCTCATAACAGAAGGAGAAATTGTAACAAACAAACAAACAGCACCTTCTATCGCATTTGAGCTTTATCCTAGCTTGTTTTCGGATGAAAGTTACTTGCGCCTAAATGACCATAAAGCAGATATTTTGTACTGCTCCATATTCAATACCTCAGGTAAACTTGTTGAGCAAATGGAAATTCCGGCTCAGACAAGGATCGTAGCTATAGGTAAAAAATTAGATGCAGGAATGTACTATTTACAATTACAAAGCAAAGATGGACGAAGCGGTTTTGCCAAAATGATTAAAACGCAAAATTAAAAACCGGATTATTCATCCAACCATTGATTTTCCATCGCAAAGCGAACCAGGGAGGCCGTGTTGGCGGCCTGAGTTTTAGATAAAAGGTTTTTTCGGTGGCTATCTACGGTATCCACGCTGATGAATAGTTCTTTAGCTATTTGTGGATTCGTCATTCCTTTGGCAATCCATTTTAATACTTCAAGCTCTCGTCTGGTTAATACCGGAAGATTTTTGTCTTTTTCTCTTTTTTCCTGTAGTTGTATATTGGCCTCATGGCTGAGATATTTCAGGCCTTGAGCAACTGAACGAATAGCAAAAGGAGTTCATTTTTATCAGCATTTTTTACGACATAACCATCGGCACCATTATCTATCATTTTTGCAATATAACTGCCCTGATGAAAAGTACTCAGCGCAAGAATTTTCAATGCAGGATATTCATTTTTAATTTCACTGCACAATTCAATTCCGCTTTTTCCGGGAAGGCTGATATCCATTAAGATCACATCACAGATATGTAATCTTAAAAATTCCAGACATTCAGCTGCATTTATCGCATGCCCGGCCCATTGGATATCGGCTTCATTTTGCAATGCAGTCCGAATTCCTTCTACCACAAGGGGATGATCATCGACGATATAAATTCGAATCAAATTCAGGCGTTTTATACGGGTAATGATATATATATTGAAGTACCTTTTTCCTTAGTTGATTGAATATTCAATTTGCCCTTTAGATACTCAACGCGATATTGAATGTTCATCAAGCCCATACTGGATATGGGTTCCATTGTGCGTTCAAATCCTATGCCATCATCTTCAACTGTAATTTCAACATCCGTTTCTGAAAAAACAAGTTGTACCAAAACGCGATGCGCCTGGGCGTGTTTCATTGCATTGGTAACCAATTCCTGGACGATTCGATAAATGTAAATTTCTGCAGTGGCATTCAAGGCCCGATCAACACCCAGACATTGCAATTTAACTGGAATCGTACCGGAAGTTTCAACCGTTTGTGTATAATCAGCAAGCGCTTCGCGCAAACCTAATTTCACAAGCGCTGCCGGCATTAAATTATGTGCCACATGACGCAGTTCCTGTATAGATTTATCCATCAGATGCATGGCATTTTCAAATTTATAATGATTTTCGGGGCTGATCATGAGATGGTCTTTCATATTCATCATTGACAATTTAATTCCGGACAACATACCGCCCAGGCTATCGTGCAACTCTTGCGCCATTCTTCTCCTTTCATTTTCCTGACCTTGCAAAATCGCATCAATAGTTTGAATGTGTTTATTCCTTTCGAGCTCTGAAATATATTGAAGTTGCAGTTTCCTTTGGTTCGTAAAATATTTATATGCCAAAATAACGATGAGCAGCAAACAAATTAAAGTCACAACAAGCAAAGTGTTTAATCGATATTGCTCCTGGATCTTTATTTTTTGTACATCATTATGCTTTTTTAACTGATCAATCGTTCGCGCTTTTTGCTCATGTTGGTAGCTTGATTCCAATAAATTCATATGTTTGACAGCAGACTCTGTCATCAAACTATCTTTCAAAACCAAGGCTGTTTCCAAGGCTAAAAAAGCTGATTTATAATCGTTTTCTATTCGATAAAAAGCAGACAAATTTTTCCACGCAGCATATTGATTCAGTTTATTCTGACTCATCAGCGCTTGTTTCAAATTTCGCTCAGCATATGCTTTTGCCTCCGGGCCATTTCCATCTTGAAGTGATAATTGAAATAAAGCCGAAAGGACTTCACTTACAGAGTTTCCATGTTTGCTTTGTTCCGCATATTTTAATGCCTGAACTAACAATTTTTTCGCAGATCTATGATCCCCTTTTTGTTGAGCTATGATACCCTTTTTTAAATAATAGGAATAAGTCAGATTGAGTTCTGTGCTATCCGGCATGTATCCTTGCATTTTCGACAACATTTCATCAGCTTTGACAAAATTTTGCGCAGACATAAGTACATTTGAATAGCTTAAACACGCTGTCATGAAATTTAATTTAGAATTTAATTTCTCTGCAGTCTGCAAAGCTAACTGCGCATAATACAATGCTTTGTCTATGTTCTCGACATACCTAAAAATATTAACAAGATCTCTGTAAATATATAATGTAAGATCTTCCACATGAACTGCAAAGTAGATTAAGGATTGCTGATAAGCTTCCTGTGCCCGCAAGTAGTCTTCCAGTCGCAAATACAGTTGGCCACGCAATCGGTGACCAAGCGCATTCATTCGGGGACTCGAAAAAAGGACTGCCCATTCGATCAAACTATCGAGATAGAGATGTGTTGTATCGTATTCTTTTTTAGCCAGGTAATAATTCGCATACCAATAATAAGATTTGCAAATACCTACAGGAAAATTTAATTTCCGACTCAGAGAAACTGCCTCATCAACATAAGCTTTGACCTCTATTCTCTGCTTGAGAAAGGTACTTGTTTCATAAACATTCACCAGGGCTATGATCCTATGGGTATCCTGTTTAGGAAACTTCAAAAGATTCTCGATGGCCTTAGTTTTTCTGGATTGAAAGGCACTATCGGCCCATTCTTGCGTATGCACTTGTGCCGTACAAAAGAGTAAACAGTAAATAAAGGAATACGAATAATATTGGCGTTTGTAAAGGCCTTTCATGCTGTAAAGATTTTTATTTATTGCCAATCCTAATAACTTTTCATAAAAATCCCACTTTCAGGGGATTTTTATAATATTGCAGAAGATCCCCTTTTTGGGTGATTTATGCCCTAAAGCCGGGCTTTACTTTTGTGCCGGATTTAAAATCATTTTTTTCCACATTTCTTATTTCATTCTAAAAAATAAATTAAAAGCAACGCATGAAAATCATCGAAAAAAATTCAACCCAGCTCAGCTTTGAAAGCGCCGAAAATAATCTACTTGAATTCTCTACGAGTAATTTTGGCACTATTGATAGTTCAAAGTATTCTCTTCTCGAATGCTTATATGACAAAAGATTAAATCAACAACCCCTGCATTCGAGATTTGAAATATTAAACAGTTACCTGGATGATTTAAAATCGAATCAACTTTTTACATACAAAAGGGTCATGACAACTGGATGCGATGCGCTCGTGCGAACTCAGGATGGAAAAGAAATGATACACCTTGCATCCAATGATTATTTAAATATGTCGCAACATCACAGGGTGAAGGAAGCTGTGGTGAAAGCTGTAAAAGATTTTGGTTTAGGTTCAGGTAGTGTTTCAATGCTTTCAGGAACACACGCAATTCACTCGCAGCTTGAGAAAAAACTTGCAGCATTTAAAGGCGTTGATCATGTCATGTGTTTTTCGTCCGGATATGCTACCAACATTGGCGTTTTAAGAGCGTTGCTAGGTGAGCGCGACGTTGCCATATGCGATATGTATGCACATGCTAGTCTGATGGATGGTTGTGTTTCTACCAACAGGATGATCTTTAAACACAATGATCTAAAGTCTCTTGAACACTGCTTGCAAAAAGCTAAAAATTACAATAACAAAATGGTCATTATCGATGGAGTCTATTCAATGGAAGGAGACATTGCCAAACTTGATGAAATCATTGATCTTGCCCATTCATATGGTGCCTGGGTATTGATGGATGATGCTCATGGCACTGGGGTCGTAGGCGATTGCGGCCGCGGAACCATGAGTTATTTTGACCATCAGTTTAAAGTTGACATTCTCACCGGAACGTTTAGCAAAGCTGTTGGCGCTGTGGGTGGCTTTGTTGGGGGAAGTAAGGAATTGATTTCATATCTCCAAATTGCATGCAGATCTTATATGTTTTCAACCTCGCCTGCTATTCCTGTTGCAGCAGGTGTTTTGGAAGCCATAAATATCATGGAAGAAGAACCGGAAATCATGCAAAAACTCCATGAGAATATCAATTATTTCAGGCGCAAAATTACAGACCTGGGTTTTGTGATTGGAGAAACACAAACTGCGATCATTCCTTTGATCATTGGTGACGATATCAAAGTTAAAACAATGGCCTATCAATTAAATCAATCAGGCATTTTAGTCAATGCAGTTCCCTATCCTGCCGTACCCAAAAAACAGACCCGTGTAAGAATTTCAATCACAGCCAATTTAACGAAGAGTCAAATGGATTACAGCCTTAAGCATCTAGAACGCGTAGGAAAGGAGTTGAACATTATTAGTACTATTTATCCAAAATCAGTTTTACAAGATGCAGCACTTGTGTAAATCATTCAACGATAGCATTTGTAGCTTACTTTTATTAACATCTCCCATTTTATCCGGTTTAACAACCGATTGCAATGCATTGGTATCAGTGAGTTGAATTTCACTTTAACGAAAAATTTATATACCAGGACGCTTTCAAAAATGAAATGGAAGACAAATCCTAAATACTAGCCTATGTTACATATAAACTCAAATCCCCAATTCCTCGTTGCGCCTGCTATTGTTCTTCTGCACATCTTTTAAGCACAATCTGCAGTCGGGTGCATTCAGCTATCGCTTTCAAATGCTTACTTCTCTGCGCTTCGTCAGGTTTTGATAAATTCATATTACCATCAAAATGGGCTTTTTAGATCTGCATTTAGACTTTATATCAACTCACACTCTACGAATCACATTGCTAAGAATGATTCTCACGTCAACTATATCCTCTGTCCACCAAATATTTGAACAAATATCGAACAAATAAAGCCGATAATTAAAGAGCCGGAAAGGGCGGAATTAAGGTTTCAATATATTGAAAATCTGCTTGATTTTCAATATAAATGCGCCTGGAATGATTAAAATGCCTCAATAAATCATTAATTACTGATTTTCAACGAATTAATTGAAATAAATTTGACATTCCGACAAATTTGAAGTAAATTACATCGAAGTAAGAAGATAAGGCATAAATCAATTTGCATATTCTCTCATTTTAAAAAGCACCTGATAGAATGTGCAGATGAGATTTTCATTTCAATAATTGAATACTTCTTACTTTTTCAGATTTCGAAGAAATTCCCATAATCGAATCGTTTAGACCGATTTTGTTTTTTACAAGTATCTATTGCCTCAATTGATACTAAAATTATTATGATACTATACATCAAATATATGGTCAGCCTGCGATGCAAACTCCTGGTAAAGGAAGAGCTCTTGAAGCTAGGACTAAATTATGTCAATGTCGATCTGGGCACCGTAGAAATCCTGGAAGACATTACTGACGAACAAAAGGAAAAATTGAGGATCAATTTATTGCGATCCGGACTTGAATTAATGGACAATAAAAAAAGCATTTTGATAGAAAAGATCAAAAATGTCATTACGGAAATGATTCATTATTCAGATGAATCACCCAAGGTTAATTATTCAGAATACATCAGCAGTAAACTAGATTACGATTACAATTATTTATCCAATATCTTTTCTGAAGTAAAGGGCATAACTATTCAACATTACATCATTTTAAATAAGATTGAAAAAGTAAAGGAACTATTACTTTATGATGAACTTAATTTGACTGAAATCTCCTATAAATTGAACTATAGTTCTGTAGCCCATCTTTCCAACCAATTTAAAAAAATAACAGGACTTTCGCCTTCCTATTTTAAGCAACTTAAACAAAAACGCAAAGGAAATCTCGAAAATCTATAACAGTTTTCCCATAAAAGTATATTGCGCTTTAGTGTTTATTCATAGCCACTTTTTATTACTGTCTGGATCATTTTAAATCTTCCATTGGCTTTTACAAAATTAGGCATATGTGCTGGAATGACGATTGACTGACCTGTTTCCAATACAATAGATTTTTTATCAATTACGATTTCCGCTTTGCCTTCGATTATTTGAACAAAGGTGTCGAAGGGTGAAGTTTTCTCCGTCAAGCCTTCCCCACTATCAAATGACATCACGCTGATATTGCCAGTAGATTTTTTAAGTATGGTTTTAATAACTACAGAATTCGGGACATATTCAATAATTTCAACTGTGATATGGGCAATCCCCTTTTCGAGTTCTAATGTATTCATCATAATAAATATTTTTCAAAACAATTGCTTGGTAATATTTCAAAGGCTCAATTATGAAGTTTTTAAAAGTTCAAATGGTAATTAAATTCATCCAAAATGAAGCGTGTTCAAAAACAGAACTCAAGGTAGGTTATTAATAATAGATAAAGTTACATAAGACAATTTATTATTTATATGCATTACTTGTTTAATAAATCTCATTCCATCATTTACAACTAATTCAAATGAAATTATAATATAAAAATATTGAGTGCTTCCCTGAAAAAAGCTTACCTGATATCATCAGGTAAGCTGTATTAAAATTTATCTTGAAATCATTATCCCAAACATCCATTACAATTTTGGAATAATATCTATGATAACTGTGCGGTTATAAAATCTTTCTTCAGGATATTCATTATCAAAAGGAGATAAATCCTGGTTTTCACCAAATCCATATACTTCAAATGTGACATCCTTGCGATTGGCAAGTATCAATCCCTTTTCAAGTATTCTTAAAACATCATTGGCACGGTCGAGAGATAAGCCAAGATTATGACTGTCGTCGCCGATGATGTCTGTATAACCATGAACCAATAAGGTTGAGTTCTTAGGAATGTTTGGAACCACAACTTCAGCTATATATTTTTCATAAATTTTTATAGTTCTGTAATCGTTGAATTCATAAATGAAACTGTAGCGCATACCTTCCGCATCTTGAGGCGGAGTCCAAAGGACCATGTGTACATTGGCATCTCTTCTCACAATTTTACCATCTTTGGTAACGCCAATCATCGTAACCTTGTAATCACCTTCTGGCCTGTTTCCAAGAATGGCCTTGCCGGGAATGCTTATGCGATCGTGATAATAAGGTCCAAAAGTTTTCATTGCAGATTTATCATCTCTGATTTCTAAGGACCAGGATGAAAAAGAAGTTTGTGCACCTTTTGCATTAAAGGAAACGTAACTATCAAGGGGTGCTTCCTGCACCGCTTTAATTTCTACAGGTTTCAATAAAGAGCCCGGGCCATTTTGGAATTCCATGAGCAATTCAGATGAGGTACTTTCAATGGAAACTCTACGGTCGCCTTCTTTCAACAGTTTCAATTCAAGAGTTGCACCGGGTTGTTCTGATGGTATTTGTGGTTTATCCAAACCTGAAATATTGATTCGAAGCGAGTTGATGCCAAAAATATCAACAAGATAATTTTTAATTTCATTAGCCATCAATTGACCATCTTCTGGGCCTTTTTCAGATGATCCAACAAGCTGAATCGTAGAAGCTGGATTTTTAAGCATTCTGTCTCCAAGAATATTCAAGACATTATAGTACACAACCATTTGACGCTGTGACCTTCCTTTTAAATTTTTTGGAATTTCCAAATCGAGTTGTTCAATTTGAAATGTCTTGGCTTGTTCCTTGTTTAATAAAACATATCTGTTTGGAATTTCATGAGATCCCAGATCGAAAAATACATAATTTCTGATTGGAAATATTTCTCTTACTTTTCTTGCGACAGGAATGTTTTTTGGCGCAACTACGGAGAAACTAACATCTGAATCAAGAATCATTACTTCTGCCGGCGTCGGAATTAATTTTCCCATTCCCAATTTGATGGCTGCTCCAACTCTTAATGTTGAAATATTCCAGGTCTCAATCGATCTGGGTGATTGTCCGAAATAAGGTTGAAAAGAAATAAAAGGCGATAATACAAATTGTGTATGATGGGCCTGCGATGATAAATAAATATCATAAGCTGCACCAATTTGCATTGATACGAGCGAATTATTCACATTGCTAAAATCTCCATTCACATCAGGTGTAGGTTCTTGTTCAGGAAAATCAGGATTTATTCCTAACTCATAGGTAAAAGATTTATCTATGTTAAAAGCAAAACGGGGTCCACCAAATAAATAAAAATTCGAACCGAAGGGTGACAATCTCAAACTGGGTTCTACGGTGACATAGCTCAAATTTGTTTGCAGATCTGCAGGACAATTACAAATTGTGATCACCTGGTCATAAGATCCTTTGCGGCTATCATAGCCAACTTGCAAACCGATTCCCAAAAGAGTTCCGGGACGGTAATATTCAACAAGTGGAGCAAGATACAAAGCAACACTGGTTCCATCGTGAAAGGCAACGGGTGCTCTAAAGTCCGCATTTAATTGCTGTGTTGAGCCCCGGTAGAAATTAAGGTTTGCTCCTGCAGCCACACCAAACAACCAAGAAGGCCTGGTATATTTCAATTCCTGAGAATGCAGCGGTATAAATAAACTGAAAGTGGTTAATAAGATCATCAATATGTACGTACCCACCGACTTATTTAAGGAACGCGGATTTCGCGTTCCTTTAAAAAATATGATTGTTGTTTTCATTGTAATAAATTTTTAAGGTCTGTTAATAATGTTAGTGCTCGTCAAAACTACAGCACCGTTAATGCATAGCATTCTTCCTTCGGCTGTTGCTCCTGAATTCATCGTGACAGAAGTTAATGCCAGAATATTGCCCTGGAATGATGTAAAATCTCCAATAGTAGCAGAGCTTCCAACCTGCCAGAAAATATTATCTGGTTGGGCACCTCCACTTAAAATGATGCTGCCTCCGGCTCCGCCAATACTTGTAAAGGAAGATCCAATTTGAAAAATCCAAACTGCATTCGGATCACCTTGCGCATCTAAAGTTAAATCTCCTGAAGCAATCAATAAGCTCGAAGTTGATTTGTAAATACCTGGTGTTAGTGTGAGACCTCCCTGATCTCCTGATATCAAAACTGGCGCAGGCACAGAAGCACCTTTTGCAAAATTGTAAGCAGCCGTTAAATCATTTTTTGCTTGAATCAACATTGCTGCGACGCCCGGTGGACTCACATCATCTGAGGCAAAAATGGCTCCGTTTACAACAATACCGGGAGGAAAACCAGTAACAGATGCACGAACTCCCGGACTGATCCCAATATCCATATCATGAATTTCACTTTGCCCTGCATTATTAGTAATTCCAACACCTGCTATAATTCCAAATCGCGCAACGGAATTTAAATTAACATAAGGGGCACCTGCAGGAGGTTTGGTAGTGAATGTCCATATATAATCATTTGCCAGTGGAGTTCCAGCAAGGTTTTTTGCAGCAGTCGTGATCCTTGCTGTATACACTGTATTTGGCAATAGATCACCCGTTGGATTAAATGAGGCCGTAATTCCGGTATAAGTTACTACACCCGCAACAGCATTGTTCCCGGCCGTTAGTAGAAAACTAGTTCCATTGATGGTAAGAGGATCCATCGCAGTACTAAAATTTGCGGTGATGGTTTTATTTAATTCAACAGCTGTTGCATTATTTACCGGATCAGTTGAAATAACTGTTGGCGGTATCAAGACTACGGTAGTAAATGACCATACATAATTACTTACCAATGAAATGCCGGCTAAGTTCTTCGCTCCGGTTGTAATCGTTGCCGTATAAAGCGTATTTGCAATCAAGGGATTGTTAGGTGTAAACCTTGCGATGATCCCAGAATAACTTACCACACCACTTACAGGTATCCCTGCATAGCTTAAGGTAAAAGTACTTGAGTTGATCGTAGCAGGATCCATTTGCACACTAAATGTTGCGGCAACTTGTTTGTTCAAAACGACTCCGGTAGCATTATTTAAAGGATCTGTCGAAATCACCGTTGGAGGTATATTTGCTATGGTTGTAAAAGTCCAAACATAATTACTCACTAACGAAACACCTGCCAGGTTTTTAGCAATCGTTGTAATCGTAGCCGTATACAAGGTATTTGCTTTCAAAAGAGCCAGTGGCGTAAAACTAGCAGTGACACCAGAATAAGTAACCAAACCTAAAACAGAATTAGTTCCTTCCTTTAATAAAAAACTAGAGGAATTAATGGTGGTCGGATCCATCGCTGTACTAAAGCTTGCGCTGAGTACTTTGCTCAATGCAACTCCTGTTGCATTATTAATGGGATCAGTCGAAATAACGGTAGGCGGAGGATTTGCGATGGTTGTAAACGACCACACGTAATTACTTACCAGAGAAACACCTGCTACGTTTTTAGCAATCGTTGTAATCGTAGCTGTATACAGCGTATTTGCTTTTAAAAGAGCAAAAGGTGTAAAGCTTGCCGTAACACCGGAATAGCTAACATTACCCAATATGGAATTCACTCCCTCTTTCAATAGAAAACTAGAGGTATTAATAGTGGTTGGGTCCATCGTAGTACTAAAAGTAGCAGTGACAACTTTATTGATTGCAACTCCGGTAGCATTATTGATTGGACTTGTTGAAATTACAGTAGGAGGAGGTATCGTCACTGTTGTAAATGACCAAACATAATTATTCGTCATATTAAATCCTGCAGCATTCTTAACACTGTTGGTTATTGTTCCGGTGTAAACAGTATTCGACTTTAAATTCACGGAAGGTATGAATGTTGCCGTAACACCAGAATACAATAATATACCAGGAATTAGATTGGAACCTTGCTTTATATAAAAATTGTTTGCATTGATTGTTGAAGGATCCATTGGTACACTGAAAGTTGCTGTAATAATTTTGCCCAATAGTACACCTGTAGCATTATTTGTTGGATCGGTAGCAATAACTGTTGGCGGTATATTATTAACAGTTGTGAATGACCAAACATAATCAGCTGCAATTGAAGTGCCGGCAAGATTTTTCACAGCAGTAGTTATAGTTGCTGTGTAAACTGTATTAGGGTTCAGTGGATTTGTGGGTATAAACGAAGCTCTCGTCCCAAAATAATTAACAGTACCTTGGATAACTGTGGTTCCGCTTTTCAAAATAAAACTACTTGTACTAATCGTAAGTGGATTCATTGGTACACTAAAATTGGCAGAGATTACTTTATTCAACAACACACCAATCTCATTATTCACTGGATCGGTACTTATAATTGTTGGAATGACTATAGTACCGGTACTAAATGTCCAGACATAATCATTCTCCATGGCAGTGCCTGCAAAATTTCTAACGGTTGATGCAATCCTTGCCGTATAAGTCGTGTTTGCAAGTAATGGAGTAGAAGGTATAAACGTTGCTGTATTGCCAGTATAGCTAACGGCACCTGACACTGGTGAAATTCCATTTTTTAATGTAAAACTAGATGCTGTGATGGTATTTGCAACCATCGGTTCACTAAACGTAGCCGAAATATGTTTACTAAGTATCACATTCGTTTCATGATCAAAAGGATCAGTACTTATGACTGTAGGCGGCTGAAAAACCGAAGTCGTAAAAGTCCAAATATAGTCACTGACCAAAGAAACACCTGCAAGATTTTTTATCCTGGTTGTTAGAATTCCCGTGTACGTTTTATTGGACTCTAATAAATTGGTAGGTGTAAAAAAGGCCGTATTTCCGGAGTATGAAATCACACCTTCAATTGCATTAAAATCTTCTTTGATTATAAAACTGGTTTGATCTATGGTAGACGAATCCATAGCCATATTAAAAGTTGCGCTGATTACTTTATTGAGTGCTACGTTATTCTCGTTGTTTGCCGGACTTGTTGTAACTACAAGGGGTCCAATAATCAATCCTGTACTAAACGTCCAAACATAATCTGTCTGCAAAGCATTTCCATTTACATCTTTAACAGCTTGCGTGACTCGCCCTGTATAAATCGTATTTTCAATGAGTGGAAATGTAGGAGTAAATGTAGCAATTAGCCCATCGAATTCGAGCGTTCCTGTTAATAGAGAAGGTCCTGAAATCAAAATTGAATTCAGGTTAATAGTCGCAGGATTCATCTCTTCATTAAAAGTAATTGTAATAATTTGGTCGAGTGGCACACTTGTAGCTCCATTCGTAGGGTTTGTGGAGATCACCAAGGGACACAATCCCGCGACCTCGACAAAATCATCCTTTTTGCAACCTGCAGATAAAATAAGCATGATCAGGGTGAAGTTGCTCAATAGTGTTTTGAATTTCATTTTTATAAAATATTTACACCCGCAACTGGCGGGACATGTGCGAAATAATTTTCACATCACAAAATTGTTATAATAAAAATGAAATACTTTACACAACTCTCGAATACTCTTACAGAATTCAATGATTCATAAAATAACTGAAAACAGTTGTTGTAAAATAATTAACATCAATAAAAAATGAAGTAACATTTTGATTTTATGACTTGAAAGATTATTTTGAATCTTGAACATCATTACCCAACAGATATCCCCAGGGTTTAAGTCCATCTACATGATCCAAAATAACTTTTAAAATAGCGGTGATGGGTATGGATAAAAACATTCCGGAAATACCCCACATTGCTGCCCCTAATATAACAACCACTACTGACACCAATGCATTCAGGCGAACCCGTGAGCCTACAATTTTTGGCACGATAAAATTATTATCTATTAATTGAATAATCACATATAAGAGTACAACTGCCATAGCATAGTTGTAGCCTTCCTTGGTAGTAAGCGCTACTACAACCGTTAGTAGTGTGGCGAACATTCCTCCGATATACGGTATAATATTTAAAAGAGCTCCTGTCAAACCTAAAATAATGGCATGCTCAATTCCAAGAGCCCATAAACCCATGATATTTAAAATGGCTACTATGGCTGCTTCAAGTAACAATCCTATCAGATACCATTGGATAATCTTCTTTGAACTATGTAAGACTTCAAATACTCTGACATGACTCTCTTTATGAAATAATCGCTTGATAAACTCAATAAAAAAATCCTTGTAGTACAAGACCATAAATAAATAAACAGGCAACAGGACCATGGTGAATAAAATGTCGCTCATAACTTGCATGAAGGAGCCGACAGCAGATCCCAAGTATACAAAAATATGGTCTTTCGATTTTTGCATCCATTCCTGAATGACCTCAGGTTTTACCTTGAATTCAGTAGAAATCCAATTTAAAATATTCAAACCGGGCTGTTGATTCTTCTCCATCAAAACAGGAATAGAATCATAGATTAAAGAACCCTGTGCAAAGATCAAATACACGATCGCCAATGCTAATAAAATCGTCAGGATCACAACCACACTTATAGCCAAACTCCGGGGCAATCCCCTTTTTGACATCAACTCCACCAATGGAACCAATAGAATTGCTACAATTAAAGCGTATACAAAGGGTACGATGATGTATTGCCCTAAATATAAGGTAGCCAACAATGCAGAAGCACCAATGGCCAAATATGCAAATTTAATATACCCCGGAAATTCAATAATCGGCTTCATAAAGAGATATATTTTCTCGAATGGAAATAAGGTACTGCTGTATGGGGTTTTTCGCCCTTACAATTACCATGAATAGGAAATTCAGATTTCATCTCGACATGCTTATTCCTTAGCATTTATTATCATGTTAAAAGCCTTTTGCTGCTTTTACTGATCAAATGACTATTATTTAGAAATATTATTTTAATTCCGGGAAATTAAACTTTGTGTTCAGGCTTTTTAAACAGACCTTTCATTTTCTGAAAATAGCTATTACCTGTCTCTCTAATGTTATCCATATTGGCGGATGAAATACCGGTCACAGCTAACATTAAGGCGTTGCCTAAAACTTTCCTCAAGTGGCTATGCGAACTTCCCAGCAATACTTTTTTAGAAAAATATCCGGCCGACAAGCTCATCGCCAATCCCAGAAGATCGCCGGTGATAGAATGGTTTTTATAATGACCTGCCACTGCTGATTTCAATAATTGTATAGGATTGACCTTCTCCAATGATTCTTTAGCATAAGAAACCAAGTCCAACCTTGCCTGTTCGCGCAATTTTTCTTTGGCCAATATAGTAGCTTTCAGTTCAGTTCTAAATGCTGACTCCTTCATTTCAATTTACTTATTAAAATACTCCGAAAACAATTTACTGACTGGCTGCAACAAGAGCTCATATAGGCTGTAATAAAAAAAGACGAATATCAAAACATAAATCCCGGAAACGATTAAAAAACCATAATAAGTTTTCCCAAAAAGTTCTCCCAAATAAAAAGCCAAGCCCATACTAAGAAATAAAAGTATCAATAAAATGACCAACATCAAAATCAGCTTTGAAATAATTTTCGTTACCATCAAAGTAGATTTTTCAAGTGCTTTTAGCTTAGATACCTCAATGCTTAAATGGTAATAGCTTTCAGCTTTATTGAAGAGATTCTCCATGATGCTTATTGGATTATCAGCTTCCGATCTTTCATTCATTGTGTTAATATTTGTTACACCCTATTCAAACATTCAATAATTTCAGATATTTTGAAAATTCCAGACATTCAAAATTCAGAAATGATCTATTATTTTATATAAAAGTTCCCCAATTGGAATGTTTGGATCAGCTTTGTTCGAATGATTATTTTGAATGGTTAATACTTACAAAATCAGGCTGCAAGTCATGTGAATCATTTTTTTTCATCCTTTGAAATTGGTCCAACAAATCATTAAATTTCTTTTCGAAGATCGACAGATAATCGTCTTTCGATTGTAACAATTTCGCTCTTGTGGTTGAGCCCTTATCGGGTGCCAATAAAACTCCCAAAGCTACTCCGGCTGTTACTCCCAGTAAAATGCCAAAAATCAATTTTTCATTACTCATTATAGTGATAATTTAAAGGATCTAGAAATATATTTGATGCCTACTTCATGATAGAAATTTAAAAGTAGCTTCATACAATAAAAGAAAAGATGGAAAGGCAGATCAAGTTAAACCTATTTCATACTACCTTTCCAGGATGGTGCTCCAGAGCAGGATTTCTGGTAACATCTATTTCAAACAAAACTGCAATAATAAACATACAATAGCTTACACTTTTGTAATCATATTTTATATATTTATTACATATGAAACTCTTTAATATTATAATTCTTATTTCGATTCTGAACAGAATACAGACTTAAAAACTTCATCAGAACAGGAAAGAAACGCCAATATATCCAGCATAGGATTTAAGATGAGTGCGATCCAGAATGTAATAAGAGTTGGTAACGATATTACTGCTGTTGTCGCTTATATCAATCAAACCAATAACTCCTCTGAATCCCAAACCAAGCCGTAAACTATTGTCAGCCGAAATTCCAAAATCAATGCCAGCTCCGTATGCAAATCCCAAGTCTCCCTTTTTAACAGATAATACCGGAGTAGTGGGGTTTGTTCCATCTCCACCTGTGCTAAGCAATTTACTACCTACATTGATTCCAATTTGAGGGCCAACGACCAGATTAAAATTCACTGCTTCAGATTTACCTGTATTCAGAGATAATAACAGTGGAATGTTAATATATCGTAAGGTAATATTATGTTCACGATCTACCTCCTTATATTTTTGAGACAGCGAACTGTAAATGATCTCACCTTGCAAGCCAACATGTTCTGTAAAATTTACAGCTAATAAAGCTCCAAAACCTAGACTAAACCTTACTTCGCCGGTAATTGAACCTCCGGTCGAAGATTTAAAATCAAACGCAGAAAAACTCGGCATAAATCTTAAGCCGAATTCACCGGATTGTGACCGGCCGATAAAACTAAAAGCCAACAACAGTATTATTAATGATGTTTTATTGATGTTTAATATACCATACTTTTTCATATAAATATTTTTTATGTTTTTCTTTCACAAAAGTGCAACATCTATATTCAGATAACTTACACCTATTCTTTTATTAGTTACAAGAATCACATATTTACACAATTAATAATATAACATATGCCATATGTATGATAGTCAAGAGATTTAATCCTGATCTCCAGACTTTAGTATTTCATCTTCCTATAATGACAAAATCTTTAAGCTATAATCCTGCACTTAACTTTATGAAGTTATATTTCAAAAAACAAAATGTGAGAAAACTGCAATAATTTTCTTAAAATGTATAAAACTAAATTAATAAATCAAGCTGATCTTTGCATGGTAACAACATCGTTATAAACTTTTTCGCAAGTTGCGAAATACACAAACTAAATTATCATGAACACGAAAGAATTAGAAGGAACCTGGAACGAGCAAAAAGGAAAACTCAAATTAAAATATGCCGTATTAACGGATAATGATTTGATGTACGAAGAAGGCAAACGAGACATCATGCTTGGTAAACTTCAAACTATTCTGGGCAAAACAAAGGAAGAACTCAATCAAATTCTTTCTTCACTTTAAATGCAAATCATTGCATTTAATAGATCCTGATTCAACAGCCATCTCATTAATATCTCCATTAATTAACTAAGCCCTATGAAAAAATTGAACTTTAAAACAAAATTACCAATTGCGCTAATGAGCCTCACCCTCTTGCTCTTCATTTCAAACTGTACCTCACCAAGTCAGGATGTAAAAAATTCAAAAGAAGATATTTCCAAAGCTAAGGATGCATTGATCAAGGCTGAAAATGAAGTGGCTGCAGAAATTATAAGTTTCAAAAACAAAAGTCAGCAACAGATCAACGCCAATGAAGAAAACATCGCACAATTAAAAGACAAAATAAAAAATAACAGCAAGTCCGTTAATTCCGCATTCAAGGAACAGCTAGAAATTCTTGAACAAAAAAATACGGCTATGAAAACAAGAATAAACGAGTACAATAACAATGGCAAGGAAAATTGGCAGGCCTTCAAAACCGGATTCTCCAAT
The DNA here is from genome assembly GCA_016719615.1 of Saprospiraceae bacterium. Classification (NCBI taxonomy): domain Bacteria; kingdom Pseudomonadati; phylum Bacteroidota; class Saprospiria; order Saprospirales; family Saprospiraceae; species Saprospiraceae bacterium. Next base: position 651,674 of record JADJYQ010000005.1, on the reverse strand, counting down.
GAGATGGACCTTTTGAGTCAATCGCTCCATGATTGTATAGCTGATTTGAAAATTTGAATATTAAATTCCCCTTGTATCTTCCGATATTGCACTTAAGCCAATAATATTAAGATGGTTTTCATTTAAAACAATTTCATGAGACCTTAAACTTCATTGGTACATCTTGATAAAATGTATAAGTGAAAAAAATGAAGCCACGCTGACCTGCTAAATGACATACATTGGCAGGTCAGCCTCATTTAAATACATTTAATGCCAATTTAAATTGTAAATCACGAGGATCACACAACGCATCACTTGCAATCTATTGATGTAAAAACGACCAACAGTGAGCATTGTTGAATTATATTTCGAAATTTACAGCTATAATTTATGACAATTCGTTTTCTAAACTATCTATAAGAAGGAGACATTAAATCTATCGATTAAAAGTTGAACGGCAGCAGAAATAAAATATTTAAAAAGCGTAATAAATGCAAATCTTTATACCTCATTTGTAATAATTGATGAGCGAAATACTTCACCTTTGTAAGGTAATAATTCTATTACAAATCAATGAATTCACATGAAAGCACCTACCACAACCCCAACTCCTGTAAAAGCGAGTTGGGCAGATCAAAAAGCCAAACTTAAAGTCAAATTTCCAGCTTTGGTCGATTCTGACCTAATTTATGAAGATGGAAAGAAAAATGAAATGTTGACTAAAATTCAAGTCAAACTTGGAAAAACACCCGAAGAATTAACGGCTATTATTTCTGCGCTTTAATCCTTTTAGAAATCGTTAAATGTAATGTTTAACGATTTTTTTTATATCAGCCTGTTGCCCAACAGTACCTAATCCATCTATAAAAAACCGATCCCCTCATCATAAATTGCGAACCAATCGCTAAATTGCATCGCTCAAAATTTTTGAGCCTTAATTTTAACATCATGGAAGGAATCATTATTAGTTTAATCCTGGGAGCTATAGCTGGCTGGCTTGCTGGTCAAATATATAAAGGTAGCGGACTCGGAACCATCGGAAATATTGTGGTCGGTATCCTTGGAGGAATTATCGGCTACTGGGGTTTAGGCTTACTTGGAGTAAGTCTGGGGTCCGGTTGGATCGGATACATTTTAACAGCGGCTATTGGGGCAATTGCTCTTCTGGCACTGATTAACTTAGTTATGAAAAGCAAGTAATTTGTTTGAATAATTTCAGAGGAAAATAAAAAATTTGATAAACCCATTTGAATCGATCGCAAATCAATCTTTATTGTACTGCGAAGATTTTTTAAATTAATAAAGAGCATTTGATGTGTAATGATTTTAATTTTTTATTTTTCGATCACTGTTATAAACTCTAATTTTATAACAGTCAAATCCAATTTAAATTGAGATGAGTCAAAACTCGTGAATTCAATATGTGACAGGTAAAACTAAATCAATAGCTGCGTACATTTAATAAACTTATTCCTGAGGCTTTTCGTAAGTCCCGCCATTTTTTCCAAATACAGAAATATGCACATAGCGCTTTGGATTTAAGCGGAGATCCTGTAAAAGAAGATCCAGGTTTTTGGTGGTCTTATTTAGATTTTGGTAGAGCGCAGGATCGTTAATTAGTTTACCCAAACTGCCTTGGCCGGAGTTTACATCTGACAAAACCTGATTCAATTGCACAATGGTTTGTTTGCTCTCACTAACTGTTTGGGTGAGTTGCTCCAGTGTTTTTTTACTTTCCTTCAAGGTCTGGTCTGCGGTTTGAAACATTTTGCCGGGATCGGCAGCAGCGATGCCAGCCGAAATTTTATCCAGATTTTTGACCGTGTTTGAAAGGGCATTTGCATTTTGTGCCAGAGCAGCTGTTACGATTTCAAGATTTTTCATAGAGTTCTGCATACCGCCTGTTGAACTTTCCAATAAATGGTTGATGCGAGAAGTTGATTGCGCAAGATTTGCAATGATGACATGAATGTTTTTCACGGTTCCGGCCAATTGCGTATTTTCATTCGTAGCAGCAGTGTCTAACAATTTGTTGAGCCCATTACCAATGGACTGGGTATAATCATTGATTTCCTCTTTGCTGATCATACTCGATAACATTCCTGCGATTTCGCCGGGAATAAAACTCTTATTCGGAAGACAATCAGATAGACAGATGTTTTGATAATCGAGTATTAATGCCTTTCCGCCCATTAAACCCTGGCTTACCAGGATGGCTTTGGTGTTTTTAGGTAGATTCAAATCCCGTTTGACTTCTATCGTCACGAGAATTAAGTCTGCATTTTCAGGATCAAGATTGATCTTGGTCACTGAACCGATTTTATAACCTCTGATAAGTACTGGTGCTGAAGCATCCATTTGACCAATATCTGTAAACCTAATATAATAAGTATTTGCGCGTTCCAGGATATTACTCCCCTTCAAATATTTGTAACCGAAAACGGAAACAATAATCGTCACTAAACTAAGAATACCAACTTTGACTTCGTTTCTCAAGATGAGCTTTTTGTTAAAACAGGCCCAAAAATAGGAAAAAACGCGACAACTATAGCCTTTGTATCGAGCAGCTGAGCTCCTAAAGAACTGTTAATCTGAAACATGAGTTTTGGATCATTTACAAAAACCCGGCATTCCATCAATTACTAGATGGAAAACTCACCACAAAGGCCTCTTTGAAACCCGCCTGTATCCATTTATCCTGCTCTGAGAGTGCTTGTTGCTTGTCGTGGTAATTTCCGGAATACACCTTGTAAAGGCCAGATTCAAAAACTATTTCAACTGATTTATTTGTACTCCATTGCGCATCATTTCCCGGATCCAGCGGACTGGTAATCAATTGGACTTTGTAAACAGCTTCATTTTGGGGAAGGGACGAAGTTGTATTGTTTATTGTTTGTGCGATCAATTCCCTTTGCGGTGAGACCTTGAAATATTTATGAATTGCATTTACGAGTTGATTGGCTATCGTCATTTGGCCTTCATAGGAGCATAAATATCTGCATTCATCAGGATGACTGAGAAAACCGGCCTCTACCAAAACACCCGGCATGCTAATTTGATGCAACACCATAAAACCGGCTTGTTTTACCCCTTTGCTCTTGCCGGGATGGTTATTTGAAAATTCATCTTCCATAAGTTTAGCAAATTCAATGCTTCTTTGAAGGTTGCGATCCTGTAAGTGGTTTAAAAAGATTAAGGATTCCGTATTCATTTCTTCGAGATCCTCGGATTCGTCTTCAAACAGAACCGATAAATTCTCGCGTTTGGCCACTTCCAGATTGTCTTCCGTTTTATGCAATCCCATGACATAAGTCTCTGTACCTCTTGCTGCCCTGGGATGGCCTCCAAAAGCATTACAATGCAAGGAAATAAAAAGATCGGCATCCAGTTCATTGGCAAAAGAAGAACGCTTTTTCAAAGGCACAAATGAATCTTCTTCACGCGTCAGATAGATTTTCGCCTTGGGCAAACTCACGGTCAGTTTTTCCCGCGCCATTTGGCAGATGGCCAGACAAATGGATTTTTCGCTGCAAAGATGGTTTCCGGCGCCATGATCTTTTCCTCCATGGCCCGGATCCAGAACAATCACCGGGTCTTCCATAAGGTTTTGACAGGAAATATCAGCAGCGGCCCAAAAGAAAATCCATGTTAAGGATAATGCCAAAGGTAATTTGAATGCAATTGCATTCGTTGCAAAGGTGTCGTAGTTTTGCATTTTGAGTAAAATTCAGCTCAAATATACATATTATAATTATACAAATATATAAACATCTATTTTTATTTGATTAAAGTATTATTTATACTTATCATTCATCTTTCGGGGGTCCTGCTTTTTGCCCAGCAAACGGACAGCCTGCCGGATAAACTTGTAAAACCTGTTGCCGACAGTTTGATTTTGCGGGCTGACAGCCTATTGCTCATTTCTCCCGACAGTCTGGAAGTACCTGTAGATTATAGTGCACGCGACCGGGTGCGCTTTGAATATGCCGAGCGCATCATACATCTTTATGGCGATGCCTACATTAAGTATCAGGACATGGAAATCAGAGCTGCCTATATCAGGGTTGAGCTCAATAAGAATTTGGCAACTGCCGAACCGGCCATAGACTCCTTTGGTCAAAAGTCGGGAGTGCCTGAATTTAAAGAGGGGGATCAGAATTTTAAAGCTCAAAAAATAACTTACAATTTCGAATCCAAAAAGGGTTTGATTGAAGAGATTGTCACAAGAGAAGGAGATTTGTACATCCATGGGGCTGAAACCAAATTTATTTCCAAACTCAGCAAAGACAGCGGTGGAGATGATATCATTTACAATCAGCACGCCATCATCACCACCTGCGACGCCGAACATCCACATTATGGCATTTACAGCAATAAACAAAAAATCATTCCCGATAAAGTAGCTGTGGTCGGGCCCTCGCATGTTCAGATTCAGGGCATTCCTACCCCGCTGTGGTTGCCCTTCGGTTTTTTTCCCATATCCAAAAAAGCGCGATCCGGTATTTTGTTTCCGAAAGAATATACTTACGATGACCGGGGATTTGGTTTGACGAATATTGGCTATTATCTACCCCTCAGCGATTATTTTGATTTAAAAATATTGGGAGATATTTTTTTTAAAGGTTCTTATAAAATCGGAGTCAACGGAAATTATAAAAGGCGATATAAGTACAGCGGCTCTTTTGATCTTCAATATGAAAACCGGATCCAGGAATTACCGGCCTCGTATCTCACCAACATCAATCGCCCAATCAGTTTAAAATGGTCGCACAGACAGGAAACCGGTGCACATCCTTACCAGAGTTTCGGTGGCAACGTTCATATTGAAACCAAAGGTTTTTCAAAACTGCAGTCCAATAATTACAATGCGGCCTTACAAAATATTTTAAGATCCAGCCTCAATTACAATTTACAGTTTCCAAATAGTCCGCTGTCCTTGTCGGCCGGAATGTCGCATTCGCAAAACCTGATTTCTAAAATCGTCGATGTCACGCTACCTGAAATAAATCTTCAAATGCGAAGCATCAACCCTTTCAAAAAGAAAAACAGAATTGATGCTTCCGAAAAATGGTACGACCGCATTGCTACCAGTTACAATGCGCAATTCAGAAACAGCGTGCATACGACTGATACCATATTATTTACAGACAAAGTTTTTGATGATCTGCGTTATGGTTTCAAACATGGATTGGATATCAATGCAAATTTTAAAGTCTTGAAGTATTTGAGTTTTAATCCGAGCATTAGTTACGACGAAGAACTCAGTTTTTTTCAGCATGAGATCAATTTGCTTGATTCGGTTTTTTTACCGCCTAACGCGACGGATTCCGTGTATGGAAAATTGGATACCTTACGACGTAACTCTTTTGCTCCCTTCAGAACGATTACGGCATCAGCCGGTCTCAGCACTCAGTTATTTGGACAGATCCTGGCGTCCAAAGGCTGGTTCAGGGGCCTACGCCACCAGCTCACGCCTTCTATTAGTTTTAATTATTCGCCCGATTATCACAAAAACCCTTTCAATTACTACAAAACCTATGATACAGATCTGCGTCCCGAAAAAAACATCAGCCGCGAGTATCTTAAATTTACCGATAGCCCATTTGGGGGATTTTCGGTACCGGGTGAAAATTTTAATATATCATTTAATCTGTCTAACAGACTCGAATTAAAATACTACAAAAAGAAAGACAGCTCTTTTCACAAATTGCCCATCATCGAAAACCTCAGCATCAGCACCAATTACAATGTTTTTGCTGATTCATTCAAGCTGAGTCCGATTGCCGCCAGCGGGAGCAATCGTTTGCTCAATGGCATGGTCACGGTTTATTATGGAATGAGCCTGGATCCCTACGGCAGAGATTTTATAGAAGGTAAGGAGCGGCGAAGCAAAGAATTTGCGATCAACAGAAATAAACATTTGCTCATTCTCAGTTCCGCATTTATCAATACTACTTTTTCATCTACACTTGGACAAATTGTATCGCTGTTTAAAACCGATCCAGAAAATCAAAAAACGAACAACTTACCCGGCCTTGCAGAATTATTCTACAATTTCAACTTACAATACATCTTAAACTTTCGTCACAGCAGACAAGCAAACGGAGAAGACAAAGTTGAGCGCTCGGTACACAGTTTCAGTCTGCAGGGCAACATCCCGCTGACGCGAAACTGGAAAATCAACCTCTCCAATATTTCTTACGATTTCAATTCGAAAGGCTTTCAATATCCCTCACTGGGCCTAGAGCGCGACTTACACTGTTGGTTGATGCGTTTCGACTGGTCACCGCAATTTGGTTATTATACTTTTTTTATTGGCGTTAAACCCGGCAGTCTTGAATTCATTCGCATTCCGAGCAATCAATCATTTACGGGTGCGAATCGGTAGGCAGACTGCTGTTGTTAGTTGTTGGTTGTTAGATGATAGTTGGTAGTTTTTGCTTGTCCCGATATGAAAAAACACTTATTGTCTTAGCCCCTGAAAGTTTCCCCAAAAAAAGTAGCCATTTAAAATATAGAATATTGCTGCACAAAACCTGTTATTCATTAATTCTACTTATTAAGCGTCAAAAGATCCTATCACCGTGCCGCCGATACGGCTGTGGTTGAATGATCGGTCAGGGTGATCGAAGGGGCATGGTTGCGGTTGAGCTGGTGAATGTGGTCGATATTGACGATGATACTGCGGCTGATCCTGAAGAACATCTGCGGGCCTAAATAATCCCAAAAAATACGAAGCGTCTTGGCCACTGTCACATTCCGCTTCGATCTAAGATGTATCGTAGTTTAATTGATCTCCGCCTCAAACTACAGGATGTCGTTGGTCTCAACCATGTCGTATCCGTTTTGTTGGCAGATGTTTGATATTTTATTCTTCAGATTTAGTTCTTTAAAATTTTTTAATTTTGAAACATGAAAAAACAGAATGTGTACTTTTTAGAATATATGAAATATTGTGTAAGTACAACTGTTAGTGGCAACTCTATGACGACAGTGCAAACCGTGAACAGACAGACAATGAAATTAAAAACATTCTTATTTTTTAGCATTCTGACCATTTTGACATCTTGCAATGGACAGACAAAAAACAACGCATCAAACGCGGACAATTCAAACAAACATATTGCATCTGGTGACACTGTAAATGAACTTGGCAAACATTTATGGTATATTTTTCAAGACACAAAAAACAATTACTGGTTTAGTAGTAATGGCGAAGGAGTGTATCGTTATGATGGAAAAACGATAGTCAATTTCACAACAAAAGATGGACTTGCAAACGACACTATAAGACAAATTCAAGAGGACAAATTTGGGAATATTTTTATTTCAACTTTCGATGGTATCAACAAGTTTGACGGAAAGACATTTACTACTTTGCAACCAATCAAAAGCAAAGAATGGAAATTAGAACCCAATGATTTGTGGTTCTATATATTGGGTAAAAAGAATGAAGGTGCTTATCGCTATGATGGAAATAAATTATATAATCTGGAGTTTCCCAAACACTATCTTCACGATGAAATTTATCCACGAGTTGTCAATTCGTTTTTTAGTCCTTACGAAGTGTATTCCATTTATAAAGACAGAAAAGGTGCAATATGGTTTGGCACTTCCGTTTTTGGAGCCTGTCGTTTTGATGGAGAAACAGTAAAATGGATGTACGAATACGATTTGACCTATGTACCTAATGGCGGCACTTTTGGTATTCGTTCAATTTTTGAAGACAAAAAAGGCAGTTTTTGGCTTTGTAACACTTGGCACGAGTATATTTTCGATTTTGAAAAGACAACAAAAAGCGACAGACTTCAATATAGAAAAACGGAAGGTATAGGAAACGAAAAAGTATTTGATGGGGATAAATACGTTTATTTTTCCCACATTGTAGAAGACAACAAGGGAAATATTTGGTTGACAACTTGGAGTCAAGGTGTATATAAATATAACGGAAAAGACATTACGAGTTATTTAGTAAAAAACGGTTCTAATGATGTGAATTTAATTTCTATGTATAAGGACAATCAAGGCAATTTGTGGCTTGGAACACCTGAAAACGGGACATTTAAGTTTAATGGAAACACATTTGAAAAATTTAAGCCATGACGACCGAAAGAATAGCAGCCACTAACAGCACCTACAAGAAATTGGCGGTTCAGTGGTTACATGAAGCTTTGTGCTTCGTATCAAGTTCAGTGGTTGCAGACAGTTTAGTGCTTCGAAATCGCCAACTTTTTGTAGCTGTAAAACGTTATGCTCGACCATTAAAAAAGTGAAAAAATAATAGTTTCTTAATTAGGAAACAAGTATCTTTGCACTAAATGGACCTTAAACCTAGATTTTCAGTCAAATTTCTTGAGGGTGTTAAGGAATTTCTGGATAAATTGGATGAGAAGTCAAGGGATAAGATCATCTACAACATTTGGAAATCTCGCATCAAGAATGACGATGAATTGTTTAAAAAGCTTTCTGGTGAAATCTGGGAATTTAGAACAACATACAATAGTCTGACCTATAGGCTATTTGCATTTTGGGATAAAACTCAAAACAGAGCGGTGATCGCAACTCACGGAATTATCAAAAAATCAAACAAAACGCCTAAGAAAGAAATTGAAAAGGCGGAAAAGTTAAGAATTGAATATTTTAAATCAAGAAAATATGAAAACCTATAGTTTAGATGATTTAACGAATAAATACATTGGGAAAAGAGGAACACCTAAACGTGACCAATTTGAACAAGAATTACGAATAGATTTATTAGGCCAAGCAATTAGACAAGCTAGGCTTGAAAAGAATTTAACACAAGAGCAGTTAGGTGAACTTGTTGGAGTGCAAAAGGCACAAATTTCCAAAATCGAAAACTCAGCAACAGATGCAAGATTTGCAACTGTGTTAAAGGTATTTAAAGCGTTACATGCTAAAGTTAATTTTAGTGTTGAGATCAATAAGAAAAAACTAATGCTAACTGAATAAAATGGCCAGAGCATAACATTGTATTGCCGCCACGCCACATGAAATATATTCTTTCACGCTCGGCAGAGAATATTTATCTAAGCTTTTGCATGGTGACCGCTGAATGCGGCACGACGTCAATATCGACACATTATGTGTTATATAAAAAAAGATTCCAATGAAAAAAGAGAAAACAACATTTAACGGAATAAAATTATTTACAGGAATTGCGCTTTTTATTACTATAACATCTTGCAATGGGCAAGCGAATAATGGTGATAAACAAAACATAATAAAAGAAAAGAAACCAATACCCACTGATTCGAATTTTGAAATCGACCAATCTAACAAGCAGATAAGTGGCGTTATACCTGCTATATTACAAGACAGTAAGGGCAATATTTGGTTTGGCACTCAAAATGGTGCGTTTAAACTATCTGGCGATTCATTAATTCATATTGATGGTTTTAAAAGTGAATCAGGAAAAGGTGTCACCATAGAAGACATTGCAGAAGATAAAGATGGAAGAATTTGGTTTGCGCATCATGCTGGCATTAGCAGTATTGATGGTACATCTGTGACCAATTATTACGAATCAGATGGGTTAGTAAGCAATAGTACATGGTGCATAGAGACGGATGTCAATGGGAATGTTTGGATTGGAACAATAGAAGGGGTTTGCATATTTGATGGACAAGGGTTCACTAAATTCGAACTGCCCGAAGGGAAAAAAGATACAACACTTGCTATATCAAGTACAAAAATGGTTCATAGTATTCTTGAAGATAGTAAGGGTACAATCTGGTTCAGTACTAATGCAGGTCTATTTTCATATACAAATAAAAAGTTAAAAAATATTTCTGGCGCAGTGGGTTTTCCAACCAATTTTGTTAGCAAAATAGTTGAAGACAAAAAAGGTGGATTCTGGGTTTCGTCTTCAAAAGGACTTTTTCATCTCAAAGGGAATAGCTTTACCAATATTTCAGAAATGCATTTTGAAGAAAGTAAAGGAACAGGCAGTTTAATTGTAGATTCTAAGGGTGATACTTGGTTTAATTGCTCTCGTAGTATATACAGATTAAGTGGTGAGAAACTCACTGAATATCGAATAGAAGAAGGAAACTATGGTCCGCTGACTTTTCAAATTTACGAAGACCAGCAAAATCGACTTTGGTTTGTGGGGTTTGGAGGAGCATATCGTTATGAGAATGACAGATTTATCAATATTACACAAAATGGCCCTTGGTAAAAAATACGAACGCATAACAGCAGCTACAAGAATTTGGCGGTTCAGTGCTTCGTATGACAGTTTTGTGGTTCAACTAACATTAGTTCTTCGTATGAACATTTGTGGTAAAAATCGCCAACTTCTTGTAGCTGCAAAACGTTATAGGCGATGCTAACAATTACTCAATACGCCAAGCTAATTTCAATTTTTAATGAATCTATTTCGTCAATTTTTTGTATCTTTGAATAGTGAAAAAAGAGAGAAAAATACAGCTCGATTTTGTAATAGATAAACTAACTAATTCTATTCAAAATACTATTTCCGGAGATAGTTTTGCAACTGAGGTTAGCCGCTTAATAACAACCGACCTTAAACAAATAACTAAGAAAAATGGCTGGAACTTTAACTGGAAGCAAGAACTTGCAAACAATTCAAGAGAGGTTTATAAGTTGACAATATTAAATAATTCAACTATTATTCAAGGCCTATTGAGCTTTACCATGAAGCCTGACCATATTTATATTGAATTGATTGAAAGTGCTCCTTTTAATCTTGGTCGAAATAAACTTTATGAAGGAGTGTCAGGAAATCTTGTTGCATTTGCATGTAAGGTTTCATTTCAAAATGGTTTTGACGGATTTATTTCCTTCACAGCAAAAACAAAACTTATTAAACATTACGAAAAAACATTAGGCGCTTACCATTTCGGAAATCATCTAATGATAATTCACACTGAAGCTGCTAATCAACTATTAAATAAGTATTTTAAAAGTTAATAAAATGGGACACATTAAAGAACCGGTCGGAATTGACCTAATAATCAAAAGCAGACCCCTAACCAAAGAAGAAGAAACTGCCATAAGCGAATATATTCGTACTTACAAAAAATCACATTCTCAAAAACGGATAGTAAAAAAACGATCCGTAGTAACAACAAAAAGAAAAAAAGTTACTGTCTGATAGAATACTCGCTTCTTCGCAATGAAATGGCACCGCCTATAACATGGCATAAACTCTACTCCGCCAAGCATCTTTAGTCATCCTCTTTTAATTTTTTCCGGTAATATAAAGGCAATTTATCAACCTTGGCTGCCAAGGTTTGGCGGAGCAGCGTCTATGCCTGACACGTGTCAGCCTTCAGGCTATGACAATACAATAACAAAATCAAAGCTCTAAATGAACACAACAATAACAAAGAGCAATAATAAAATTATCCAACTTAGTAAATAAATAAATCTATGATATATGGCAAATAAATCAGAAAACAACAGACGCCAATTCATTCAAAAAGCATCAATAGGTTTATTTGGTTTGGCATTAAGCGAAAATTTGTTTGGTCAAACTCAAAACACTTTCAATGCGGATAATAAAATAATTAATAACCGATATCCAGCAATAGACGAGGAATTAACTTACGCTATTGTTAACGCTTCTCATTTTGATTTTGAAAAAGTAAAAAAACTTGTAACTAAAAGACCAGAGTTAGCAAACGCTACATGGGATTGGGGATTTGGC